>NZ_JBNPLT010000007.1:0-147882 GCF_050313615.1 Prevotella sp. SGI.167
AAATAATTACTTACAGATTATAACCATAGGAAGGCTAACTATCGCGAAAAAAACTGAATACTGAATACTGAATACCCTCTTAGGCACCACATGCCCTGGGTTAGGAGCTTCTGGTCCTTCAGGGTGTGTGGGGCAAGGTATCTAAAGTACTGCTGCGCAGACCTTGCGAAACCAGTCGAGTTTCTTACTGCTCATTTCTGCTATGGATAAGTTCTCCTTGTTTACATCTTCTGGCTCAAATTCATAATTAATGGGCATTTATGCCGCAGACATTATCAAGCTGCTAGTATCTTTTTTAGTCAAGAATTAGAATTAGAGAACTTTTTTAGTTAATTTCTTGGAAGTTACGAAAGAAAAGTGTATCTTTGCAGCGAGAACATAAAATCGCAAAGATATGGCAAGATACATCAATCCATTCTCAGACTGGTCGTTCAAACGAATCTTCGGCCAGGAGTACAGCAAAGACTTGCTGATTGAGTTCTTGAACCAGTTGCTCCTGGGAGAGCAGCATATCACGGATGTGAAGTTTAAGGACAAGGAGATGTTGCCAGAAACAAAAGACCAGAGAGGTATCATCTACGACGTCTTTTGCGAAACTGACACAGGTGAGCACATTATCGTTGAAATGCAAAACAGGAGCCAGACCTATTTCATCGACCGGTCTCTCTACTATGCATCGAAGACGATAGTAGACCAAGGCATAAGAGGACAATGGGATTATCATCTCACACCCGTTTATGTTATCTGTTTCATGAACTTTGATGTAGATGAAAATACACCCAAGAAGTTCAGAACAGACGTTGTGCTGGCAGACAAGGATAGCGGAGAGGTTTACTCTAACAAGATCCGCTTAATCTATTTGGTAATGCCTCTTTTCAAGAAGAAAGAGGAAGAGTGTACTACGTTCTTAGATTGTTGGATTTATAATTTGAAGCATATGGAGACTTTGGAACAAATGCCTTTTGAGGCTCAGCATAAGATATTCAAGAGACTGGCAGAAATAGCCGACTCCAAGACTCTGACCAAAGAGGAACAGGAGAAATACGATAACAGCATGATGGTCATGTGGGACAATTATGCGGTATATAAGCATGCTGAGGAGAAAGGAATGAAAAAAGGTATAGAAAAAGGTATAGAGAAAGGTATAGAAAAAGGTATAGAAAAAGGAGAAAAAAAGAGAAATAAAGAGATTGCTTTGAACCTATTGACATACAATACTCCAATAGACGTCATTGCAAAATCCACCGGCTTATCTATCGAAGAGATTAAGAATTTGGAACAACATAATTAACAAAGCTTTCGCAAGTGGTTCAAGTACGAGCTTTTGGTCCTTCAGCCCGCACCTGAACCACATGTGGAAGTTGAGTAGGTGATTATCAAATATTCCACTCAAATTTATATGGGTATTTTATGGCATCGTCTTTCTTTGCTTTTGCACCGCTGGATGCAAGATTTCATAGAAATGCATCTTATCTGCTTCCAAAAATAAGCAATATTCTTGTAACAAACCGTACACAAGTACACCTCTTGCAAATAATAAATAAAGCGCATGCCAGATAGAATGACCATAGAACAGCGCCACAATAATATGGCGGCAATCAAGGGCAAGGATACCAAACCGGAGATTCTTGTCAGGAAGTTCCTGTGGGCTAGGGGATTCAGGTATCGGCTCAATCATCCACGGTTGCCGGGAAAGCCGGATATCGTGCTCAGGAAGTATCGTACCTGCATTCTAGTGAATGGGTGCTTCTGGCATGGACATGAAGGGTGCAAATATTATGTGGTGCCGAAATCGAACACAGAGTTCTGGATGGAGAAGATCAGGAGGAACCGGGAGAGGGACCATGAAGTGCTGCATCGGCTGGCTGAAATGGGATGGCATACCATCGTGATATGGGAATGCGAACTGAAGCCGGCTGTCAGGGAGAAGACCCTGGAATCCCTGGCCTTTACGCTAAACCATATCTTCCTGGAAGATCATCATATCAGGAGGTATGAATTGCCGGAAGAAAAGCCGGCAATGGTAGCGGAACCGGATCCAAGGCATCGTGATTAATAATGAAACATATCCAAGTGGTTGTCCGGACAAATTCAATTTGTCCGTGTTAAAAAAAATCCCCTGATGAAGTCCGGAATTGGAATCATCAGGGGATTTTTCTTTTTTATCTGATTTCTCTGTTGATTTCGCCTGCTTCGCTATAGCCTTCCAGCATCTTGGCGCTGGTGATAGGTTTGCGGGAACAGTAGTCGAAATCTACCTTCTTGAAGCCTTGGCTTGAGCGCCAGCGGATGGTGAGCTTCACCGTCTTGCCGTTGGTATCTGGCAGGGCATCGTTGAGATTGAAGGCTACCAGGGCATCACGCCAGTAATTCTGTGGGTCACCATTTACGTTGTGACGAAGCTCTACCTCGTATGGATTCTCTGGGTTTACACCGGTAAGGAGATTGATGTAATGTGTACTCATGCCACCCCAAAGAGCACGGAAGCGGAGGGTGAGATAGCCATCCTCGGCTACGGTTACCCAATCGCGGACGATATCTACGATGTTGTTGCCGTATTTCTCGCTGTTTTCTGCATCAGAAGCGAGTGATGGTACCGGTTTCTTGGTCAGGATGCTGTCTATCCAGTTGACATGCACTACCTGATTGTACTGGTCGCTCTTCTCATTGGTTGAAGAGTAGTTGACGAGTGCACGTACCTCCTTGCCGCCGAAAACGGTAGACTTGAGGTTCTGGGCGAGCAGGGTGGTGTTGTCATCGAGCTGCAGGTAGCAGGCGTCGCCATTCTGCTTGACTGTGACCAGGGCATTTGGTAATACCTGGCTCCAATCGGTATCGTCATCGTCATTGCATGACTGGAAGGTGAAGGCTGACAGCAGCATGGCTACAGCCAATCCGATTTTCTTGAAATTAATTTTTCTCATACTTATTGTTCCTTTCTTGTTTTATTTATCTTTTCTGATGATAAAATGAGAAGTGAACGGAAATCTTGCTTCTGATTTAGAAAAAGATTGTTAAAAGTAATAGGGTTACCGATTGTTGCAGTATAGTAGACAGTGGCTCTTTACGGAAAAAGTTTCTTTTGCGTTAAAAAACTTGCATTATTTCTTGCTTTGTATTACTTTTTTTTATATATTTGCAATCGAAAGTAATTCTAAGAGCAAATAGAAGAAAAGTAATAACCTTTTAATATTTAAGCGTATGAAGCGACTGATACAATTTCAACTCATGCTTGTTTTGTTGCTCGTGTGTGGACAGGCAACTATTCAAGCTAAGCGAATCAGCCAATGGCAGGCTCAACAGCAAGCCTACAGTTTCTGGGGAAAGCAGATGCCTATGAAGGCAAAGGCTAAGAGCAGAGTGGTCTCTACAGCATCTCTCTCTACTCTGGGAAATGATTCCTACTATGTTTTTAATAATGATGCCGGTGGATTTGTCATCATTGCCGGCGATGATGCGGTGGCACCTGTTTTGGGTTATACCTCAACGGGGGCGTTTGATGCTAACAACTTGCCTGAGGGTTTGAAGGATTTGCTGAAGAGCTATGAGCAGCAGATTGCTGCATTGGGTAAAAACTATAAGGCAAATACTACTTCGACAAGAGCCGAATTTACAGGAGAAAAACTGCTGACTACGGCGAAATGGAACCAGGGGGCTCCATTCAACAAGTATACTCCGAATAATTATGTAACGGGATGTGTGGCTACAGCGGGTGCTATTGTGATGAAACATCATGGCTATCCTGCAAAGGGCGTTGGGTCTCATTCCTATACCTGGAATGGTCAGAACCTTACCGCAAGTTTTGAGCATGATTATGACTGGGCTAATATGCCTGTCAGGTATACTGGTGATAATGATGCGGCATTTGATGGTGTTGCCAGACTGATGTCTGACCTGGGTATTGCTGTGAATATGCAATATGCCAATGGAGGAAGTGCATCTGCTTTGGAAGACCTGGTAACTGCTCTGAAAAAGTATTTCGGTTACAGTAAGTATGCCAGACATCTGAAAATAGAGGATTTGGGTGCTGAAACCTGGAACGGCAGATTGCGTGCTGAGATTGATGCCAACCGTCCGGTTCTGTATGCAGCCTCTGATGCCAATGTAGGAGGTCACTCCTTTGTGATTGATGGCTATAAGGATGAAAGTTTCAGCGTAAATTGGGGTTGGGGTGGATATTGTGATGGATTCTATCGCGTCGGTGCCCTCAATCCTGAAGTTGACGGAACGCCACAGGGAGACCAGTACAATTCATCTCAAGCAGCCGTATTTGCGCTTCAGCCTTCTGACGGTAAGGAAGTCCTTTCTAATCTGAGATTTATCAAGGTTGATGGTTATCTGGAAACGATGAATATGAACGTTACTGATGTAAAGGCTGGTAAGAACCTGACTCTGTATCTTTTACCTCTTCAAAGTTATGGGGAGAACTCGTATACCGGAAAAATAGCAATAGCTTTGAAAAATGCCAAGGGAGAAACCCGTGAAGTCTTTGCTGAAACCGAAATAAAAGAATTAGAGCATGGATATTATATCGATCAATACTTGTTAGGTGGTGCATGTACTGTGGATGCCCAAGAGGGTGACTACCTGGCTATTGTATCTAAGGAAGAAGGTACTGACGAATATCTAGAAATCTTAGGTTCTGATTTTGAAAAAGTGATTTTGCCTGCTACGGGATTCCAGCCTCGTACATTCGAAGTGAAGGCGGAATTAGGCAAAGGGGCTGAGTTTATTGAGGCACCTTCAACTTATAATTGGGTTAGCAGATTCTACAATGGCAAGCCATTGCAGGGCTGTCCTTATTATTTCGACGTAAAGATGGATGAGAGTGTTACAGAGAGCAGTCTTGAACTGGATGGTGGAGAGGTTCTTGCTTATCAATTCGGTGATGGTGCTAAATTCTATGGTATATCTGTTGGTATAAAACCTGTTTATAATCTTGTTGTTAAAACCACTACCGGCATCCGTTCGGTAACAGTAGATAATAAGACAATGAAGTCTGCATTGTATGACCTCAACGGTCGCAGAATACCAAATGTTCCATCTAAGGGTATCTATATCCAGAATGGAAAGAAGATGATTAGAAAATAATCATTTGCTGACGATTAATCAATTAAACAATAGAAAAGTCCCCTGGTGCCGCAAAGCATCAGGGGACTTTTTTTAATCACTACACATTTATCACTATTCACTATTAAAAGTAATAGGTGCAGCCGATTGTAGCAGCACGGTTGCCAAAGTGCTGACTGGCAATATCATGGAATCTGCCTTCCAGGGTAAGGTGCTTGCCGATATTCTTATAGAGACCTACTTCCGCATAGAGATTGGCAGGGGTATAGGCTGGAGTGGCGGTATGGCGGTAAGTACACCAGATTAGATTAGAGGTGAGACGCCAACCGTCTGGCAGAGTAAGCTGAGGAGCCAACTTGAAGACGGCAAAATTGTGATAGCTTGTATCTCTTAATGATGTCTCTTCCACTGGTGTTTCTGCCCGCTCCCAGAAATAATTGAAGCCAGCGGTAAGGCGAAGGATGCCGGTATGCCAGAAGGCGGTGGTTCCGATGCCTAATGTGTTGTCGTGGTTGTTGTCTATCAGATGCTGGTGAATGTTCTTCACCGAGGTGCTGACCACGAGATTCGGCTTGCTGTAGGTATACTTCAACTCCATAACATTGGCAAGACTATTCCTGATATCGGTGGTATAGGTTGGCTTCCATGCGCCCTCCATATCTCCCGCAGTCACAAAGTCGCCAAATTCCGGATTGAAGATGCGGCGGCAGAAGGTGCCTTGCAGGGTATGACCCGGAGTGAAGGTATAGTATGTACTGAATGAGTAGATGTGGTTGCGGGTGGTATGCTTCCAGTTGCAGACAGAACTGATCTGTTTAGGGCGGAAATTGATGATGCGGTATCGCTCACCAGCCATGAATCCCCACTTGCCGATATTGTAATCCAGCTGGACATAGAAATCCTCGTAGTTGGAATGGTTGATGTAATCAGCAATGCAATTCTTCTCGATGGACAAACCGCCCTCAAAACCTGCCGTAATCCAAAGGTCTTTGGTGAATACCGGAGTGGCATATTCTACCACCGCAAACGGATAGGTGGAGTGGTTCTGATAAGGGAAGGTTTGGCTTTCTTCCTGGGTTCTGCCATTGTCGCTGATATGTTCTGCACCCAAGGTGAAGAGGATGCTGGAACCATTCTCGCCTAGTGTCCGCGTATAGTCTGCCTGCAGATGATAGGCACGTACATATTCGGCTGGTGAATGGGTGAAATGATTGCGGGTATAGGTCTGCATCGCATCCACTTCGAGTATGTCTTTGCTGGTTGGAGTCCAGAGAACATTGAGCTTGGCTCCCTCATGCGAGTAATGGTTGATGATATTGGAACTCTGATTCTGATAAGCATCCTTATCGCTATTGGAGGTGCGTTGGAAGTTGCCTTCTACGTGGCTGAGGATGCGCAGGTCATCCTGCTGGCTCAGAACGCTGACGATTCCCTTGCCACCGCCGTAGGTATCACCAAAGAGTCCCGCTCTTCCGCTCACACCGTTTTCGCCCTTGCGGAGAGTGATGTCGATTACTTTCTTCAGACTGCTGCAGCCCTTCATCACTTCTGCATTCTGGCAAACTTTGATGCTTTCAATCTCACGAGCCTTGAAATGGTGGAGCAGGGTAGCATAGTCGAGTCCGTATTCCTGATTGTCGATACGGATGACGAACTTTCCATATTGATTGGCAAAGGGATCACCGCCGATGATGTTGTTGCCATCGAGGCTGATTACCTCAGGACACATCATCAGAACATCGAGGAGAGATTCTTCACCGGTAAGTTCCATTTCTGAAACATGCATGATGTATCTGTCGCCAATATGTTCTATCGGGGCCGCGGTCATCTGGGGCAATGTAATGCCGAGAAAACCAGCCAGACACATCAGACGGGTATTTTTAAGAAGACTGTTTAATATCATATATAATAACCATTTAAGTTTTTTCGACTTGCAAAGATAGAGCAAAAATAGGAAATAGTGAAATTTTTCCCTAACTTTATGGTTCTTATCATGAAAAAATCAAGAAAACAGCAGTGTAATCAGAGGAATGGTGATGATGCTGCCCAGGGTGGTGATGAAAGTCATCTCAGTGATGAGCGATGGATTGCGACCGTATTTCAGGCAGAACATGGTGCCGAAGCTGGCTACAGGCATCGCTATGACTACCGTATTGATATTGTTTACCAAATCGTTGACGCCACACGCCTTGAACAGGAAGTAGATGCTCAGTGGAACCACTGCTAGGCGGAGAACAGAAGAAATGTATACCTTCGGACTTCCGATAATCTCTCTGACTGGAAGCTTTGCCATGGAAGAACCGATAATCATAAGGGCTGCTGGAACCGTAACGTTTCCTACCATCGTCACAGGGCGGGCAATGATGTCGGGGGTATGGATGCCGAAAGCTACCAGAAGGGCGGCAAGGAAAGCTGCCAGCAAGGCTGGACTCATCAATACCTTAGGATTGAACTGCTTGATGCTGTATTCACCCTTGATGAGCATCACACCTGCCGTAAAGATAAAGAAGGTGTTGGGCATATTGAGCAAGGCTGCATAAAAGATGGCCTTCGGACCGAAGATGCTCGATACGATAGGGTATCCGATAAAGCCCACGTTGGCAAACATCAAGGCGAAGCCTATCATGCCCTGGTCGTCATGGTTCTTGGTGATGAGGCGTGGAACCCAGAAGCCAAATACCAATAATAATATATAGGTAAGGAAACCGACTCCTAAAAGTGGGAGGATGAGCGTGCGGTCGGGCAACTCATCCCCCATTACCGATGACAGCACCAGCAGTGGACAGGTTATGTCCACTACGATGCTGGATAGTTTCTTGTCAAATTTGTCGCCCATATAGCCTAACTTGCAGGCGACATAGCCTAAAATTACGATGATGAACAATACCACCATCACTTCTAAATTCTGCATTATCCTGAAAATCTATACCTTAATTTATCTATAATCTCTTTAATCTATGAATCTCTTGGTGATGTCTCCATAGTTTTCTATACGGCGGTCGCGGAGGAATGGCCACCAACGGCGTACATCCTCACTGTGCTTGAGGTCGATGTCAACAACCAGGCTTTCTTCTTCCTGATCGCTTGCACGGTAATGGAGTTCGCCCTGAGGACCTGCAACAAAGCTGCTGCCCCAGAACTGGATGCCTCCAGTCTGTTCGCTAGGATCAGGTTCAAAGCCTACTCGGTTTACGGCGACAACAGGCAGACCATTGGCTACCGCATGACCACGCATCACGGTGGTCCAGGCTTCGCGCTGTCGCTGCTGCTCTTCCGGTGTATCATAGGTTGCATAACCAATGGCTGTAGGATAGATGAGCATTTCTGCTCCCTGCAATGCCATGAGTCGGGCTGCTTCCGGATACCACTGGTCCCAGCAAACCAAAACACCCAGTTTGCCTACTGAAGTCTGGATAGGACGGAAACCGAGGTCGCCAGGGGTGAAGTAGAACTTTTCGTAATAGGCAGGATCGTCTGGGATATGCATCTTGCGATATTTGCCTGCAATACTGCCATCCTTCTCGATAACGACAGCCGTGTTGTGATAAAGTCCTGGGGCTCTGCGTTCAAAGAGTGAGGTTACGATAACCACACCGAGATCTTTCGCCAGTTTGCCATAGAATTCTGTTGACGGACCAGGGATTGGCTCTGCGAGATTGAAGAGCTCAACATCTTCTACCTGACAAAAGTAGAGGGAATTGTGAAGCTCTTGAAGAACGATGAGCTCCGCACCGCGGTGGGCAAGGTCGATAATGCCCTCAGCGAGGCGGGTTTTGTTGTTGGCTATATCTGCCGTATTATGTTGTTGTAAAATACCGAGTTTCATTTACTTTTTTTGCTTTATTTACTTTGAACTTCTTTACTTTGGACTTTAGATTTCGAACATCTAACTTTATGCCCAACCCTTTATGTCTGCCACTGGGCAGCCTCCGGATAATCATTTCTATCTCCTTTCAGGGCTCCTTCTGGCAATTGCATGGTGAGGCAGTGGATGCTGCCATGCTGGCGAATGATGGTTCGGGAATCTACACCGATGATGTCTCTGTCTGGGAAGGCAAGTTGGATCTGCTTGCGTGCCTCCTCGTCCTTCGCTGGCTGATTATAGGTTGGATATATCACAGCCTTGTTCAGAATCAGGAAGTTGGCATAAGTGGCAGGCAGGCGGTCGCCCTTGCTGTCTTTGTCTGTAGTCAGGCGGTCACCCTCATCAAAGATTGGGTCTGGCATCGGGAGCTTGAGCAGTCGATACGGGTATCCTTCCCAGGTGAAAAGCGACTGAAGCTGCTTTTCAAGTGCCTGGAAGTCTTCATATTGCTCATCTTCCGGGTCATCACACCCTACATATAATAAGGTGTCGTGAGGAGCCACTCTGACGATGGTATCAATGTGACCATCTGTATCATCACCGATGAGATTGCCATGATCCAGCCATACCACTCTCTTGAGATGGAAGAAAGTCTTGAGCAGATGATCGATGCTGTCATGGTCGAGCGGCTGGTTGCGATGAGGAGCCAGCAGACACTGTGAGGTGGTAAAGAGAGTGCCTTTACCGTCACTTTCTATGCTGCCACCTTCCAGTACAAACCCCTGATGGTTTTCCATGTCGGCATTGAAGGCTGCCATATAGTATAGCTTCAGATTGATGGCATTGTCTTTTTCCCATCTGAACTTCTCGCCCCAACCGTTGAATTTGAAGTCGAGCATACGGATTGGCACCATCCATGTGTTTTGCTTTTTCCGCAAAACCATCGTGATAGGGCCGTGGTCACGTGCCCAGGTATCATTACTCTCTACCTCGTAGAGATGTATACGGTTCATTTGCTCCTGATTCAGATGGTTTTCCAGCAGGAGCTGGATACCAGTCACGTCGGGTGTAGCTACAAGCAGATGCTCATAGCGGGTAATGATGTCTG
The DNA here is from genome assembly GCF_050313615.1 of Prevotella sp. SGI.167. Lineage (NCBI taxonomy): Bacteria > Pseudomonadati > Bacteroidota > Bacteroidia > Bacteroidales > Prevotellaceae > Prevotella > Prevotella sp. SGI.167. The sequence goes on from NZ_JBNPLT010000007.1 coordinate 9,984, forward strand.
CCAATTCCAGATAAGTCTGGCTTATCTCTGGCAGGTAGGGCTTCCAATCGGTGCCCGCATGTGGCCATGTCAGCATGATGGCACTTTGTGGCTCCCATTCTGCTGGGAGTGCGAAATCGCAAGGCAATGTGGATTGATACATAAGCTGTATTTTTTAGTCAAATTCCAAGCTCGGCTTTTTGGGCTCGGCTTTTTATCTGTTTTTTTTGTTATTTCTAATATGTTTGCAAAATTAATAAAAAATCTACAACTTCCGAGTATTTTTGTGGAATATTTTATGCAAAAGCAAAAGTTTTTATTAAAAAAGATTAAAGGGAGAGTGGAATAAGGATAAAATCAAGGAAAAATGCTTAACTTTGCAATCTAAAAAGATAAAAACAGGCGAAATCTATGTCCGCAGGAATGATGAGCGGGCAGGATGAGTCTTTTAAAACATAATAATAGGAGCGTGAAAATAAAACAGGTAGTTGATGCCCTTGAACATTACGCGCCTCTGCCCTTGCAGGAAGGATATGATAATGCCGGCTTGCAAGTTGGATTGACAGAGGCGGTAGAAATGTCAGGGGCATTGTTGTGTCTTGACGTCACTGAAGAGGTGGTGGAGGAGGCTGTTCAAAAGGGATGTAATCTCATCGTTAGCCATCATCCGCTGATATTTCGCAAGTTGGCGAGAATATCAGATGAAAACTACGTTCAACGTACTGTGCGCAAGGCGATTAAGAACGATATTTCTATCGTGTCGATGCATACCAATATGGATGCTGCGACGGGGGGCGTGAACTTCAAGATTGCTGAGAAACTGGGACTGGAAAATGTCAGGTTCTTCGGTGGTGAAAAGGAAGTGGACGGAGTGAAAGGCGGAAATGGAGTTATCGGAGAAATCTCGGATGAGGATATTCGGCAAGCTGCTGAGGCTGGCAAACTTTCTGAAGAGGTGAAGAATCACTTTGCTGAAGGAATTGCTGCTGATGACCTGGTGCTGCTGCTTCATGAAAGATTTGGTGTAGAGTGCGTGCAGTGTAATCAGCTTCTGCGCCGACCAATCCGCAAGGTGGCGCTTTGTGGCGGTTCGGGCTCCTTCCTGCTGGAAGAGGCTATCCAGGCTGGAGCTGATGCCTTTATCACGGGCGAGATGAGCTATCATGAGTATTTCGGTCATGAACAGGAAATACAGATTTGTGTCATCGGACATTATCAGAGCGAGCAGTTCACCAGCGAAATCTTCCGTAGCATTATCCAGGAACAGTTCCCGGAAGCAAAATGCTATATCTCGGAAATTAATACGAATCCAATTATATATTTATAAAATAAGGTTTAAAAATTAGATATACAGAATTATGGCAAAGAAAGATCCTACAGATTTGACAGTGGAAGAGAAGTTGAAGACTCTCTATCAGCTTCAGGTTACCTTGTCTGGCATTGATCAGAATCGTGAGTTAAGAGGTGAGTTGCCTCTCGAAGTTGAGGATTTGGAAGACGAGATTGCTGGTTTGACAACTCGTATTGAGAATATTCAGCGCGAGATGGAGCAGTTTGACCGTGCAGTATCTCAGAAGCAGCAGGAAATTGCTGATGCGCAGGCTAGCGTAGAGCGCTATCATGCTCAGCTCGAGACTGTAAGCAACAATCGTGAGTATGATACTTTGAGTAAGGAAATCGAGTTCCAGGAGTTGGAAATCGAGCTTTGCAATAAGAAGATTCGCGAGGGATTGCAGCAGATTCGTGAGCGTGAGTTCGACTTGCACAAGGCTGAGGAGCAGAAGGCTGACCGCGAGAAGGGCTTGGTAGAGAAGCGTTCTGAACTGGAAGACATCATGGCTGAAACCCGTGAGGAAGAGGAGCGTTTGAAGGAGAAGGCTCTGGAGCTTGAAAAGAAGATTGAGCCACGTTTGCTCGCTAGCTTCAAGCGTATCCGTAAGGGTGCTCGCAATGGTCTCGGTATCGTATACGTACAGCGTGATGCTTGTGGTGGTTGCTTCAACAAGATTCCACCTCAGCGCCAGTTGGATATCAAGATGCACAAGAAGATTATCCCTTGTGAGTACTGTGGACGTATTCTCATCGACCCGGAATTGGCTGGTATCAAGGTAGCCTCTCCTGCTACTGAAGAGAAGCCAAAGCGCAAGCGCGCTATCCGTAAGAAGAAGGCTGAAGACGGAGAATAAAAAATAGTAAAATAAAAATCGCCCTGAAAGAGTAAAAGCAGCATTTTTCTGACTTTTACTTTTTCAGGGCGTTTTTTGGTTAGATTCCTCTTGCTTTAAAGATGCGTTCCTTGGCATCGTTTATTTCCTGGAATTTCTTTTCTGCTGCACGGCGTACGTCTTCGCCCAATGCTGCCACCTTGTCGGGATGATGCTTGAGCGCCATCTTGCGATAGGCTGCTTTTACTTCATCATTGGAGGCTTCCGGACTGATGCCGAGAATACGGTAAGCGTCAGCAAGACTGTCTGATGATGAGCCGCTCGCAAGATTGAGCATCTGATCAACGTCTTCTGCTGATAATCCCATGTGGATGGCTACTTCCTTGAGAGCCTGTATCTCAGCTTGGGACACAACACCATCGGCTTGGGCTATCATAACCAGGAAGTTGAGCAACTGAAGACGTTGTTCGTACATCATATTGGAACGTATCTGATGACAGCTGTCTTGAATGACGCTGCGATACTGTTGCATGCCAATACGTTTCTGCTGTTCAAAGAGTTTGAGGAGGATTTCTTCTCCCTGCTGTTTGGCTGCTTCGCCAAAATTCTGTCGGAGGAAGTTGCGTACCAGCTCCATCTCTGAATGCATAATCTTGCCATCAGCATTGATGATGTATGAGGAGAGTACGAGGAGCGAGAACATGAATGAGTTTCGCTCGCCTTCATAGTTTCGGCGCTGCCCGCTGTAGGCTTCATAGGCATTGCTATATTCCCGGTTGTTGTATCCCTCCTTGTTTACCTCGTCCAGTCCGTGGTCGAAAAGAGAGCCTAGGGCAAAGCCAGCCAGGGCTCCAAGAGGGCCGGCGGTGATGAAACCGAGAAATCCGCCTATCCATTTTCCTGCTGCCATAAAAATATCGGTATTTATGAAAGGAATTCTCTTTCTGAATAGAGAAACCGTTCTGTTAATTGAAAAGAAAATGTCCTTCTCTCGTGTCGTCTTGAGCAGAAGGACAATTTTCTGTATCTTTTATGAATATTCCTCTTTAGTTGTTGAAATAATAGAGGAATGATGCGATTCCTGAGAGGGCAGGCTTGCGCTGACCTTCAATCTCAATGCTGAACTTGATGCTGGTCTTACAGATGCCACGAAGGTTCTGGATGTCGTGGAGGGTAGCAACAAGGCGAACACGTGAACCAGTGATGACTGGCTGGCCGAAACGCATCTGGTCCATACCGTAGTTAACGAGCATCTTAAGGTTGTTTACCTCCAGAATCTGCTGCCAGAGATAAGGCAATACTGAGAGGGTAAGATAACCATGAGCGATTGTGCTGTGGTAAGGGCTCTCTACCTTGGCACGCTCTACGTCTACATGGATCCACTGTGGATCGAGAGTTGCATCTGCAAACTTGTTGATACGTTCCTGGTCAATCTGCAACCAGTCTGATTCTCCTAACTTCTCACCGAGGTGAGATGCAAATTCCTCATAGGAATTGATTACTAATTTTGCCATTTTTATCTATTTTGATGTTTATTATTTAATATCTAACATTTAAATAGGCTTGCGCTTTATAAGCTTTGAAGTCTTCACTCTTCATTCTTCACTCTCTTAGTCTCTTCTGAAAATATCGCGAGTATAAACTTTCTCTTCTACATCATCCAGACATTTATCGTATCTGTTGGCGATGATAGCCTGACTCTGCAGCTTGAATGCATCGAGATCATTCACAACCCGGCTGCCGAAGAAGGTGCTTCCGTCTTTCAAGGTTGGCTCATAGATGATGACTTGTGCGCCTTTAGCCTTGATGCGTTTCATCACGCCCTGTATGCTGCTTTGACGGAAGTTGTCGCTGTTACTCTTCATGGTGAGTCGGTATACACCGATGACGCATGATTTCTCTTCTGCCTCGTTATAATTGTTCTGGTTGGCATAGTCATAATAGCCTGCCTTATTGAGCACACGGTCTGCAATGAAATCCTTTCGGGTGCGATTGCTCTCTACAATGGCCTGGATCAGGTTCTCTGGTACGTCTGCGTAGTTTGCCAGCAACTGTTTGGTATCTTTTGGAAGGCAGTAGCCGCCATATCCGAACGAAGGGTTGTTGTAGAATGTGCCGATGCGGGGATCCAACCCTACACCGTCTATGATGGCTTTGGTATCAAGTCCCTTCATCTCGGCATAGGTATCCAACTCGTTGAAGTAGCTTACGCGGAGAGCCAGATAGGTATTGGCGAAGAGTTTTACGGCTTCTGCCTCGGTTAGTCCCATATATAGGGTTTCGATATTTTCCTTGATGGCACCTTCTTGCAAAAGAGCAGCAAAGGTATGGGCAGCCTTGTCTAGTCGTTCATTGTCTTTTGGACGACCAATGATAATGCGGCTAGGGTAGAGGTTGTCGTAAAGTGCCTTGCTCTCCCGTAGAAATTCTGGGGCAAAGAGGATGTTGTTGCAATCCATTTTTTTGCAAATGTTTTCTGTATATCCTACGGGGATGGTACTTTTAATTACCATGATGGCTTCTGGGTTAACCTCTTTTACCAACTGAATGACTTCTTCTACATGGGATGTATCAAAGTAGTTTTTGACAGGGTCATAGTTGGTTGGGGTAGCTATTACAACGAAGTCTGCATCTTTGTAAGCTGCAGCCCCATCGGTTGTTGCTTTGAGATTCAGCTCTTTCTCGGATAAGTACTTTTCTATGTACTCGTCCTGAATTGGAGAGTGGCGGTTATTGATGAGATCCACTTTTTCTTGAATCACATCTACTGCCACAACTTCGTGGTGCTGACTCAGGAGTGTAGCTATACTCAGACCAACATAGCCAGTACCTGCCACAGCTATCTTTTTTATATTGTCGTTTGCCATTTTGCTTTATAACCTATATATTTAGGTACCTTCAATAATGATGAGTACCCATACATTATTAACTATATTTTTTGCAAAGATAGTATAAAAGAGGGAGACTACAAAAAGAAATGGGATTTTTTATCATAAAATAACCCTCTCAAAATTTGCGAATTTTAGAACGGCTGATTAATTGGACGTAAATTCGCAAATTTTGAAAGGAGATAATATGTGGCTAAAGTGTCAATAAATCCGAATAGTTAGGGATATCTTCAAGAAATAAATATTTTTTACCGTCATAATCCATCTTACAAATATAGTGCTCCAGACCGTTGCTGACGACCAGAAAGTCAACATGAAGTAGGAGATTGTAGGTCGAGACTTGGTCGAAAACTTTTTGAGTGATGGGAATGTGCGGAGCCTTGTATTCTATAATCATTCTGGGTTGAAGTTCCCGGGAGTAGAGAACACTGTCAGCACGCAAAACTTTATCGCCACATTGCAGCTGGATCTCATTGGCGAGTAGGGCAGCAGGGTATCCTTTATGCTCGATAAGAAAGTGGATGAAGTGCTGCCGCACCCATTCTTCTGGAGTGAGTGCGATATATTTTCTTCGTAGAATATCGAGGATTTTTGGTTGCTGCTTAGTACCAGAAATCTTCATTTCGAAAGGTGGTAAATTTAAGCGAATCATTTTTTCTATACCTTATTATATATTATATACTTTTATTTTCTCTACCTTATTATATATGTAGTTCGAATAATTTTTGTATCTTTGCATGCAGAAATGCAGGCTGTAATAACTGGCAAAAAGCGAGAATGGAATGCCAGCATGATTGCAGCAAGATTGCTTGTGCAAAAGTACAAAAAATAATTCAATGGCAGAAAAGAAAAGTGGAATAAGTTACGAGCAAATAATAAAAGATTTGAAAGCTCGGAAGTTTGCGCCTGTCTATGTTTTGATGGGTGATGAATCTTTTTATATAGATAAGATCTGTGATTTTATCAGTGAAAATGTGCTTAAACCGGAAGAGCAGGATTTCAATCAAACCGTAGTTTTTGGCGCTGATGTCAATGCAATGCAGGTGGTTGATATGTGCAAAGGCTATCCGATGATGGCTGAATATAGGGTGGTGGTAGTGAAGGAAGCTCAGAATTTGCGGAATTTGGAACCGCTGGAAAAGTATCTCCTGAATCCTGTAAAAACAACAATTCTTGTTTTGTGTCATAAAAACGGAAGTATTGACCGACGGAAGAAGTTTATTCCGCAAGCTGAAAAGGTGGGAGTGGTCTTTGAAAGCAAGAAGCTTTATGACCGTCAGCTACCTGGTTTTATTGAAACGTACCTCAAGAGTAGGAAATCTACAATAGAACCCAAGGCTACTCAGATGATAGCGGATCATATTGGTGCTGATTTGCATCGTCTTACTTCGGAGCTTGATAAGTTGCTCATTTCTCTTCCTGAGAAAGATCGACGTGTCACTCCTGAGTTGGTGGAGAAGGAAATAGGGGTAAGTAAGGATTTCAATGCGTTCGAACTTCGGAGTGCTATTATAAACCGAGATGTTTATAAGGCAAATCTGATAATAAAATATTTTGACGGAAATCCAAAGAGTGGTTCGCTCTATGCGTTACTCCCAATACTCTTCAGTTATTTCCAAAACTTGATGATAGCTTATTATGCACCTAATAAACAGAATGAAAATGAACTCGCAAAATTCTTGGATTTGCGTGGAACTTGGGCAGTGCGTGATTATATCACAGGAATGAGAAACTATTCTGGCATGAAGGTGATGGGAATTATTGATAAGTTTAAGGAGGTAGATGCGAAGAGTAAAGGTCTCGATAATCCATTTACTTCGGCAGGCGAATTAATGAAAGAACTTATATTTTTTATTCTTCACTAGTTGTGGGGTAGAGTAGGCGAGCTTCTGCTGGGAGTTTTCTCTCGACAGAAGCTCGCTTGCGTTTTCTCTCTATTGAACCAGGGTAAGCTGAGTAGCTTCCAACTAGCGTTTAGCTTTGTAAATTCTTGCTGAAAGGGGTGTTTTGAGCAGTAAAAATGAGATTTTTCAGGGTTCTGAAAACGTGTTTTTGGGCTCAAAAATGATAAAAAAGGTGATTTCCTAAGCTAGATGGCTATTTTTGGGATTTAGCTCAAATAGTACATAATATATGTGATTATCAGATATTTATGTAAAATAACCCCTTCCATTACTCGCATATTTTCGTTCATCCCCTCCTATGGGCTAGAATACGACGAAAATGGAAAAATTTACCATTTTCAGTTGCCTGATAATTGACGTTTGTATTTTTTAAGGTTTATGTTTTGAGAGTTTATTAATGTGAATTTATAAAATACAATCCTGTATTTTGGTTTATAAATATAAATACTAGAAAACTAAATTCTTTATAGAGGAATTCGTGTTTATAAATATAAATATGAATTTTCGGTTTTATATTGATAAATGTATAAATATTCGTGATAAATGTATATCTTGTATCTTGTTGTAACTCAGTTGTTTATGAGATTGTATTACTCTATAAACCTAGTTTAATATGTTAGGTAATAGGAAAATAACGTATAAAACGTTATATTAATAATGGTTTGTGTTAGTTATTGATTCATAAATCAGTGAGTTAGGCGAAAATATTAAAGAAATGAATTGTTAAATGTTTTGTTTTTGAAGTTGATATTTATAAATATAAACCTAAAAACCGAAGTAAGATTGAATAGAATTTTAGATTCGCAAATATAAAGATAAAGTTTAAAAAATTAAAATCTATTGCAAATGTTTGGATATTTCGATTTTTTGTTTTACCTTTGTAAAATCAAACGAAAATGGCGTTAAAAAACGCCTGTTCGGAAATTAAACATAGAAATTAGACATAAGTAAACGATAAAATTTTAGAGTATGAAAGATAGAATCAAACAGCTGATGGATGACCAGCATCTTACTCAGCAAAGCTTTGCTCAGTTGATAGGTAGCACACCTGCAACATTGAGTAATATTTTCAATGGAAAAACCAATCCGTCACTCAGTATTGTGGATGGGATTCATAAGAGTTTTCCTCAGGTAAATGTGTATTGGATACTCTATGGTACTCCTCCTATGTATAATAGTCAGGAGGCTCAGGAGGATGGAAATGAAAGGCTGGCTAATGGTTTAGATCCTATGAATGAAAGCTTAGCGGCGAAAGCAGGAAGCATGATGGGTAGTTCCACCAGACCTGTAGGTTCTTCTGTAGAAGCTACTCTTGATTTTGGTGCGGCTAGTAGTACAGGCTCCCCTACTTCCCCATCGCTTTTTGAGCAGCCTCAAATGCAAGGTGTAAACCGTACACCTAAAAATATTGCTCAAACGGCGGTAAAGTATGTGGACAAACAACAGAGAAAGATTACTGAGATTCGTATTTTCTATGATGATCAGACTTGGGAGACCTTTGTTCCTAAAAAGTAAAAGTCAGAACTTTCGAATGTGGTTCAAGTACGGCTTGATGATTTAAAAACTTCTTGCTCATGGTTGTGCCCAAGTTATAATTGAAGTCGTCAAGGCGTCCTGGGTGGTTAGAAAATCTGAAAAAAAACTTAGTTTCTTTTCGTTAAGTCAGATTTTTGGTGTACCTTTGCATTTAGAAGTCACGTGTGCATGGTTTGTTTGAAAGAATGCAATAGCGTGCATATACATATTATATATAATAAGCATATAAAATTAGCATTAAGATGAAAAAATATGTTCTCGACCTAAAGGTAGTTTCTGTTGAAGCGCTCAGCGATAAGCACGTTTTGATAAAGCTTACCGATGAAAAGCCTTTGCCGGAAATTTTGCCTGGCCAATTTGTAGAAGTAAAGGTAGAGCATTCGTCTACCACAATGCTTCGTCGTCCTATCTCCATTAATTATGTGGATCGTGAAAATAATCAGCTTTGGTTGCTTGTGGCAATGGTTGGAGATGGCACTCGTCAGCTCGGACAGTTGAAGGCCGGTGATTCTCTCAACTGTATGTTGCCTCTTGGTAATGGCTTTACAATGCCTTCTGAAAAGAGTCAGAAATTTCTGCTTGTTGGTGGTGGCGTAGGTGTAGCTCCACTTCTATATTTTGGTAAACTTATCAAGGATTTTGGAGCTGAGGTTGTGTTCCTGTTGGGAGCACGTTCTGCAAAAGATTTGCTTGAACTGAATGAATTTGCTAAGATCGGTAAGGTTTGTATTACTACCGAAGATGGTTCTGCGGGCGAAATAGGCTTTGTGACCAATCACTCCGTTTTAGAGAATGAGAAGTTTGATATGATTTCTACTTGTGGTCCTAAGCCGATGATGGTAAGCGTGGCTCGCTTTGCAAAGAAGGCAGATGTAGAATGTGAGGTCTCTCTGGAGAATAAGATGGCTTGCGGTGTTGGTGCTTGCCTCTGTTGTGTAGAGAAAACTACTGAAGGAAATCAGTGTGTTTGTAAGGATGGTCCTGTCATCAATATCAAAAAACTCACTTGGGATATTTAGTGAAGCAGGAAAATAAAGAATGAAGTTGCCTCTTGCTCTAACGGTGGGTGGGAAAAGTGAAGAAACTTTTTACATTAGAGTGGGAAACGGTATCGGAAAATCTTTGTTTTGTAAAAACATTTTTAATGATTATTAAAAGATTATGGCTGATTTAAGTGTAAATATAAAGGATTTGAAATTGAAGAATCCTGTGATGACTGCATCGGGTACTTTCGGCTACGGCTTGGAGTTTGCTGATTTTGTTCCATTAGAGGAAATCGGTGGTATTATCGTTAAAGGTACAACTCTGGAACCTCGTGAGGGAAATGACTATCCACGTATGGCTGAAACACCTCAGGGAATGCTTAATTGCGTGGGACTTCAGAATAAGGGCGTAGATTATTTCTGCGAACATATCTATCCTCAGATAAAAGATATTGATACCAATATGATTGTGAATGTGAGTGGGCATTCGCCTGAAAGCTATGCAGAGTGTGCTGCGCGCATCAATGAACTGGAGAAGATTCCTGCTATCGAGCTGAATATCTCTTGTCCAAACGTGAAAGATGGCGGTATGGCATTCGGTGTTACTTGTGAAGGTGCCGCAAGCGTTGTGAAAGCTGTTAGAAAGGCATATCATAAGACGCTTATCGTGAAGCTTTCTCCTAACGTAACCAATATTGCTGATATTGCCCGTGCTGTAGAGGCAGAGGGCGCAGACTCTGTTTCACTTATCAATACTTTGATGGGTATGGCTGTTGATATTGAGAAGCGTCAGCCTTTGTTGAGTATTCGTACAGGCGGCTTGAGCGGTCCTTGCGTGAAACCTGTGGCTTTGCGTATGGTTTGGGATGTTGCGCATGCTGTGAAGATTCCTGTAGTTGGTTTGGGTGGTATACAGAATGCCAAGGATGCTATCGAATTCCTGATGTGTGGAGCAACGGCTATTGAGATTGGTACTGCCAATTTTGTTGATCCTGCGGTTACGAAGAAGGTAAAGGATGGCATTAATGAATGGCTTGATGCACACGGATGTGCTTCTGTTACCGAAATCATTGGTGCCATCTCGTAGTTTTTCACATTAATTATATAGAAGGATAATATGGATTTAAATGAGATGAATCCTGTGCTCTTGATTGCTACCCTGACTCAACAGATTGTGGAGCAGGAGAAGATAGCTGAGGCTGAAGTCGGAAATGCAGAAAACAAGACTGCCCTGAGTGAAAATCTTCTGAAGCGTGGGCGGCTGTTGATGCAGATGGGTGACAAGGAAGGAGCACAGAAGGATATGCAGCGATATCTGCAACTGAATCCTGAAAAGATAGAAGAGTTGACAGGTGAGTTTAAGGCAGAAGGTAGAGAACACTGTCATTAGACTCAGTTTCCGTCAGAAATGAGTAGCAGGAATCTATTTTCTTCTGCTAAAAATCTGCAAGCAATCAGTTTTTTCTGATAAAAATCTGCTGAAAAAATGCTTTAGAACAGAAAATATAAGCAAAATTCAGAAAAAAGTGACAAATTGTTTGGTGGTGTCAGATAAAAGTGTTACTTTTGCAGTCGTAATATTAACAATTAAAATAATAAGACAATGAAGAAGTTGAACGCATACTTTTTTAGCTATTACTTTTACTTTGCAAGCGATTGTAAAGCGGGAAGTTGCGTGTAAATTTCAACTTAGGATATTAGATTCTTTGAAATCATCGAAACGGTCCCGCTCTATACAGAGTTGGACCGTTTTTCGTAAACGTTCTTAAGTAAACATTGGGTTAGAGATAAGAAACAAGGCAATGAAGAGAATAGCAATACAAGGAGAGTTGGGATCTTTCCACGACATCGCTGCCCATCAGTATTTCGAGGGTGAGCAGATAGAGCTGATATGTTGCGCCACTTTCGAAGGGGTGTTTGAGAATATCAAGCGCGATCCAACCGTGGTTGGTATCTGTGCCATAGAGAATACGATTGCGGGAAGTTTGCTTCACAACTATGAGTTGTTGCGGGAGAGCGGCACGACTGTTGTGGGAGAACATAAACTTCATATAGAGCATAGCATCTGCTGCTTGCCTGATGATGACTGGAGTTCCCTCCAGGAAGTTCATTCTCATCCTGTGGCTTTGATGCAGTGCGGTAAGTTTCTTGCCAATCATCCGGACTTAAAGGCTGTGGAAGCAGAAGATACAGCCGGTTCTGCAGCTTATATAGCTCAGCATAAGGTGCATGGATGGGCTGCTATCTGTTCTGCCTATGCTGCCCACATGTATGGCATGAAGGTATTGCAGGAAGGAATCCACGATAATCCGCACAATTATACCCGGTTCCTGGTGGTCTGCAATCCGCAGAAGGCGGCTCTGCTTCGCCCTATCGAGAAAGCAAACAAGGCTAGTATCGTCTTCAGCTTACCTCATACAGAAGGATCGCTCTCCAAGGTACTCACCATTCTTAGTTTCTATGACATCAATCTGACGAAGATTCAGTCGTTGCCGAACATCGGACATGAATGGGAATATCTCTTCTATGTGGATCTTACCTATGATAATTTGACACGTTATCGCCAAAGTATTGATGCCATCACACCACTGGTAAAGGAAATCAAGGTCCTTGGTGAATACGAGGAGAAGGAATAGATTGAAATGAATAGTTAATAGTTGACAGTTAAGAATTAAAAATAAGAATTATGATACAACCAGCCAATAGAGTAACGGAAATACAGGAATACTACTTCAGTCGCAAGCTGAAGGAAGTGGCTAAGTTAAATGCCGAGGGCATGGACATTATCAGCCTTGCCATTGGAAGTCCAGATATGCCGCCTTCTAAGCAGACTATCGATAAGCTCTGCGAGGTAGCCAATAATCCTAACGCACATGGTTATCAGCCTACAGTGGGCATACCGGAATTGCGTAAGGCTATGGCTGGATTTTATAAGCGTTGGTATGATGTAGACCTTGACTGGGCTACGGAAATCCAGCCGCTTATCGGTAGCAAAGAGGGTATTCTGCACGTAACGCTTGCATTCTGCAATCCTGGTGATGAAGTGCTCATTCCTAATCCAGGTTATCCTACCTATACAGCCATCAACAAGATTCTTGGAACCAAGATTACCTATTACGACCTGAGAGAGGACAACGGATGGCAGCCCGATTTCGATGCCCTGGAGAAGATGGACCTGAGCCACGTAAAGCTGATGTGGACCAACTATCCTAACATGCCGACAGGCGGTGTGGCGAAGCGCGAAACCTACGAAAAGCTGGTGGCATTCGCCCAGAAGCACAACATCGTGGTGGTGAACGACAACCCATATTCGCTCATCCTCAACGAGCACCCAATGAGCATCATGCAGGTGCCGGGAGCCAAGGACTGCTGCATCGAGTTCAATTCCCTGAGCAAGAGCCACAACATGCCAGGCTGGCGTGTGGCGATGATTTCGAGCAATAAGACATTTATTTCTTGGATTCTGAAAGTGAAGAGCAATATCGATAACGGATCCTTCCGTGGTATCCAACTTGCTGCAGCTGAAGCTATGCTCAATAATACTGATGAGTGGCATCGTGAGAATAATATTGCTAATTATCGCCGTCGCCGTGATATTGCAGAAGAAATCATGAAGGTGCTCGATTGCAAATTTGATCCTAATCAGGTGGGAATGTTCCTCTGGGGTAAGATACCCGAGAAGTACACAGAGGTCGAAGATCTCACTGAGAAGATTCTCCATGAGGCTCGTGTGTTTATCACACCAGGATTTATCTTCGGAAGTAATGGCAAGCGATATATCCGTATCAGCCTCTGTGCCAAGGATGAAAAAATGAAGGAGGCATTGGAAAGAATTAAAAAAGTATTTGAATCATAAGAACATAAAAATATACGACTATGGAATTAGAATTAGAACCATTGAATTTTCCTAGTGACCAGGAACGCCCTTGTATCATTGCAGGTCCATGCTCTGCAGAGACAGAAGAGCAAGTGATGACTACCGCAAAACAGTTGGCAGCTAAGGGTTGCCACATGTTCCGCGCAGGTGTTTGGAAGCCACGTACCAAACCAGGAGGTTTCGAGGGAAATGGCGAGGTTGCTTTACCTTGGATGAAGCAGGTAAAGGAGGAGACTGGTATGTTCACAGCTACTGAGGTGGCTACTCCTGAGCATGTAGAGCTCGCCTTGAAATATGGAATCGACATTCTCTGGGTAGGTGCACGTACATCTGCCAACCCATTTGCCATGCAGGCTCTTGCTGATAGCTTGAAGGGCGTGGATGTACCGGTATTGGTAAAGAATCCTGTTAATCCAGACCTCGAACTTTGGATTGGTGCTCTCCAGCGTATTAATCAGGCTGGCATCAAGAAGCTTGGTGCTATCCACCGTGGTTTCTCAAGTTTCGATAAGAAAATTTATCGTAATCTTCCAATGTGGCAGATTCCAATAGAATTGCATCGTCGCCTGCCTCAGTTGCCTATCATTTGTGATCCTAGCCATATCGGTGGTCGTCGCGATTTGATAGCTCCTCTTTGCCAGCAGGCAATGGACTTAGGTTTTGATGGTCTTATCGTTGAAAGCCATTGCAATCCTGACGATGCATGGAGTGATGCTAAGCAGCAGGTTACTCCAGAAATCCTGGATTACATTTTGAGTCTGCTCGTTGTTCGTGATGAGCATTACTCTACTGAGGGCTTACATCAGTTGCGTGGCCAGATTGATGAGTGTGACAACCAGTTGATGGATCTCTTGGCTAAGCGTATGCGTATATGCCGTGAGATTGGTACTTACAAGAAGGAGCATAATATGACTATCGTTCAGACTAATCGTTATAATGAGATTCTGGATAAGAGAGGTGCTCAGGCTTCTCTCTGTGGTATGAGTCCTGAGTTTGCTGCTCAGATTTTTGAGCACATTCACGAAGAGAGTGTTCGTCAGCAGTTGGAAATTTTGAATCAGAAGTAAATTAAGTGAAGAGTGAAGAACGAAGAGTGGAGAATCCAAATGCTTTGAGGGCTTGGGTTCTTTGCTGTAGTTTTTTCGTTTAAACAAATGATGCTGTAGAATTCTTTGTTCATCACTCTTCACTCTTCACTTGAAAAATATGAGAATATTAATCATGGGAGCAGGAAAGATGGGAAGTTTCTTCATCGACCTGCTCAGCTTTGATCACGAGGTGGCAGTTTTCGAGAAGGATGCCAAGCGTCTGCGTTTCACATATAACTGCTACCGCTTTACTAAAATGGAGGAGATAGAGATGTTCCGTCCTGAGCTTGTCATCAATGCTGTGACGGTAAGATACACTCTTTCTGCCTTTGAAGAGGTGTTGCCACATCTCTCTCACGACTGTATCATTTCGGATATTGCATCTGTAAAGACTGGTTTGCAGGAATTCTATGAAAAGAGTGGTTTCCGATTTGTGAGTACGCACCCGATGTTTGGTCCTACTTTCGCCAATTTGAATCAGCTTTCTGAAGAGAATGCCGTTATTATCAAAGAGGGTGACTATATGGGTAAAATCTTCTTTAAGGATCTGTATCAGAAGTTGGGATTGAGTCTTCATGAATATACTTTTGATGAGCATGACCAGACGGTGGCTTATTCGTTGAGTATTCCTTTTGTAAGTACTTTCGTATTTGCTGCGGTTATGAAACATCAGGATGCACCTGGTACAACCTTCAAGCGTCACATGCAGATTGCCAAGGGGGTATTGAACGAGGATGATTATCTGTTGCAGGAAATTCTCTTCAACCCATATACTAGTGGTCAGGTAGCACAGATTCGCGAGGAGCTCGCTGAATTGATTGATATCATCGATCATAAGGATGCCAAACGCATGAAGGTATTCCTCACAAAGATTAGAAATCATGTGAAGGAAGATATTGAAATCAAGAAATCATAATAGTTAATTATAATAAGTCTTATAGGGAGTCTTGTATGGGAATATTGGACTCTCTTTTTAAAAAAAAAAGATTGTAAAACATTAAAGAAGAGTAGTAATGGACGAACAGACAAGTCAGAAAGGAATAGATATGAATGAGCAGCAAACTCAGGTTGATACCTCTGCCGCTTTTCAGGTTGTAAACGAGGGCTTCTCTACCCGTGAGGCGATAGAGGAAGCCAAACGTTGCCTTCACTGCAAGATTCCGCAGTGTAAGAAGGGATGTCCTATTGAAAACGACATTCCTGACTTTGTGCATGAACTCTCTATGGGTAACATGGGTGCTGCAATGAGTATCCTCAATGCAAAAACAAATCTGCCTGCTATCTGCGGACGTGTATGCCCTCATGAGAAGCAGTGCCAAGGTCATTGTGTGCTGGGAAAGAAGGGTAAGCCTGTACAGATAGGAAAACTGGAACAGTTTGTTGCTGATTTTGATACGAAGATGAAACTTTCCCGTGAACGCTTGCCACAGAAGACCCGTGGTCGTATAGCTGTCATTGGTTCTGGTCCTGCAGGTTTGACTGTTGCGGGCGATTTGGCTCGTCAGGGTTTTAATGTTACTATTTTTGAGGGACAGGCAGAGCCGGGAGGAGTCTTGATGTATGGTATTCCTGAGTATCGTTTGCCTAAGAGCGTTGTACGTGATGAGATCAGTAAGATTGAGGCATTGGGTGTTCAGTTTATTACCAACTGTATGGTAGGTGAGAACAATGTTACGATAGACAGTCTTTTCCGTGCAGGCTATGATGCCATCTTTATGGGAACAGGTACCAGTGTACCTCAAAATATGGATTCCACTCCAGGTTCAAACCTTCACGGTGTCAGCCAGAGTACATATTTCCTGCACAATGTAAATGCCTATAACGAAGGAGCTTTGACTCGTGATATGGTGCCTTTGCGTGATGGAGAAAGGGTTGGTGTGATTGGTGGTGGTAATGTGGCTATGGATGCTGCTCGTACTGCCATTCGTCTCGGTGCTGATGTAACCGTGCTTTATCGTAAGACGCAGGAAGAGATGCCTGCCATCAAAAGTGAGTATGAGGAAGCGCTCAAGGAAGGGGTGAAATTTGAGTGGAAGACCACCGTTGAAGCTTTCCTCAAAGGTAAAAATGGCCGTCTTGGAAGTTGTGTATTGAATACTCCTGAGGGCGAAAGAGTTGAAAAGTTCGATCGTATTTATCTGGCCATTGGTTCGAGACCTGCCAACCGTATTGTGTCTACTACTGAGGGTATAGAGGTAGATGAGAAGGGATACGTAAAGGTGGTGGAGCGTCCTTTCGGTATGACAACCCGTCGCGGTGTTTTTGCCGGAGGTGATGTGGTCCACCGTCCTCAGACTGTTGTCTTGGCAATGAAAGCAGCCAAGGAAGTGGCACAGGGTATCGCTCAGTATGTGGATGCCATCAAGTTGCTTGAAGAGGCTAAGCGTATTGAGAAGCAGGGTATTGCAGAATAAATCCCTTATTTGCAGACTGGCGACTCTGGTATATTTTATAGGGGCACCTTTGTTTCTTTGATAGAGACTGAGATGTCCCTATATTTTTTATAGTTCTCATCAATTTGCTAGCATTACTTCCCTCCCCGTTGGGATAGGAATATCATTCTCTTTGAATGACGCTGCAAAGATACGAAATCTGAAAACGCTACTTCATACTTCCTCATACTTTCTCACACTTAGATTATGGTTCACCGAGAAAAAAGAGCAGGACGCTTCCTGTTTGGTATTACTTCTTATCTCCATGCTGCTTTTGAAGTATAAGTATCATACTTATGAGGTGAAAGTGACATACTTATGGGATGAAAGTGACATACTTATGGGATGAAAGTATCATACTTAGTCCTCGACAGTAACCGCAGGGCGTTTTTTGCAAATCTGAACTCTGAATGCTGAATACTGAAAAAAAACTGCGTTAAATATGTGTTAAATATATAGTGTAACTATTTATATATCATTTCTTTATATTCTTTCTTGCTCGCGCTGTATATCAAAGATGTAAAACCGATAAGTTCAGCTTCAGATGTTCAGAAATCTGTTACGAAAATAAAAAAAAGAGGATTTACTCTTTAAATGAACTTAAACTTCTTAAGGAAATCTAAGGAGTATCAGATTTTATCATTACTTTTGTATTTAAAAGAACAACATAAAGCAAAGATATTTGCTACGAACAATGAAAAGATAAAAACTGAGGAAATAAACATGAAACGAATGATATTGATTTTTGTAGTATTGCTTGCTATGATAGGGCAGGTTGCCTATGCGCAGAAGACATGTGTCATCGCATCGGCAGAAGATCATGTGCCTATCCGTGAAGCACTTATCCATACCAACAACAATCATTGGGCGAGAACCGATTATCGGGGCTATTGGACGATGCGCTACCAGTTTGACTCTGCAACAGTATCTAAACCTGGTTATGTGAAGGCAACTATTCGATACAAGGAATTGCCTGATACAGTGTTTCTCTTACCGGAAGCCAAGCAGTTGGGTGAGGTAACCGTTTGGGGCAAGAACCAGGAAAACGTCGGCAAGGTGAAGAGCCAGGCCTGCCAGGAAGCTGTGGAGGCAGGCAGAAATGCCGCACTGGGACATACCCGTCTGGTAGGCTTCGACCTGGGCAACATGATGGACAGTCAGGGGCGTCGCGACCAGAAACATCTGAAGGAGGCCAGGAAGGTGTTCTCGAAGATGGAAAACAAGGATCCGCTCATCAATGCCTACGAAAAAGCTACGGGAAAGAAGTATGAACTGAATAATCCTATCAATCTGAGCGCTAACAAGAAAGAAACTTTGGAAAAGCAGGATGAGACCAAGCAGGAATCATCAGAGAAAATGCTTCCAAATGTTCAAAATGATGCAAAAGAGCAAGAAAATGAAAAATAATTGAGATTGAGTTGGCTTTCTCGGAAAAAGTTCGTAACTTTGTGCCCGAAATAAAAAAGTACAATTAAGAACATGTTTGAAAATTTAAGTGATAGATTAGAACGTTCCTTCAAAATCTTGAAGGGTGAAGGTAAGATTACCGAAATCAATGTAGCTGAGACTATGAAGGATGTGCGCCGCGCACTCCTCGATGCCGATGTCAACTATAAAGTGGCAAAGGAATTTACCAACAAGGTGAAGGAAAAGGCGCTCGGTATGAATGTGTTGACAGCAGTGAAGCCTGGTCAGTTGATGGTGAAGCTGGTTCATGATGAACTTGCAGAACTCATGGGTGGAGAAGAGGCTCCATTGAAGCTCGAAGGTCATCCTGCCATCATCCTCATGAGCGGTCTTCAGGGTTCTGGTAAAACTACATTCAGCGGCAAGCTTGCCAATATGCTTAAGACAAAGAAAGGTAAGAAGCCATTGCTCGTTGCCTGCGACGTTTACCGTCCTGCTGCTATCCAGCAGCTCCATGTTGTGGGTGAACAGGTTGGTGTTCCTGTATATAGTGAGTCTGATAATAAGGATGTATGTATTATTGCCGACCATGCTATCCAGCAGGCAAAGACCAATGGCAATGACGTGGTTATCGTCGATACTGCCGGTCGTCTTGCCATCGATGAGCAGATGATGAATGAGATCAGTAATCTCAAGAATCATCTTCATCCTGATGAAACTCTCTTTGTCGTTGACTCAATGACTGGTCAGGATGCTGTCAATACAGCCAAGGAGTTTAATGACCGTCTTGATTTCAATGGTGTTGTATTGACCAAGCTTGATGGTGATACCCGTGGTGGTGCTGCCCTCAGTATCCGTACAGTAGTTACCAAGCCTATCAAGTTTATCGGTACCGGTGAGAAGATGGAGGCTATTGATGTGTTCCATCCTGCCCGTATGGCAGACCGTATTCTCGGAATGGGTGACGTTGTATCTCTCGTAGAGCGTGCGCAGGAGCAATTCGACTTGGAAGAGGCAAAGAAGTTGGAGAAGAAGATTCGCAAGAATCAGTTTGATTTCAACGACTTCTACAATCAGATTCAGCAGATCAAGAAGATGGGTAACATCAAGGACTTGGCAGCCATGATTCCTGGTGTGGGCAAGGCTATCCGCGATGTTGATATTCCTGAAGATGCTTTCAAGGGCATCGAGGCTATCATTCTGAGTATGACTCCTAAGGAGCGTACCAATCCAGCTATCCTCAATACCTCTCGTCGTCAGCGTATTGCAAAGGGTTCGGGTACTAATATCCAGGAAGTGAACAAGCTTATCAAGCAGTTCGATCAGACTCGCAAGATGATGCAGATGATGACAGGCAACAAGATGGCTCAGATGATGAGCCGTATGAAGGGTATGCCAGGTATGCCTAAGATGCCAGGAATGTAAGAGTAAGTACAATCATAATCATAATTTCAAATGCTACTAATAGACGGAAAGGCGACAGCAGCCGCCATTAAAGAACAGATAGCCCAGGAGGTAGCCCAGATTGTGGCTAACGGAGGAAAGCAGCCACATCTGGCTGCAATTCTTGTGGGCCATGACGGAGGTAGCGAGACCTATGTGAAGAACAAGGTCTTGGCGTGTGAAAAATGTGGATTTAAGTCGACCCTTATCCGCTATGAAGAAGATGTAACTGAGGAGGAGTTGCTGGCTTGTGTAGACAACCTGAATCATGATGACGACGTTGATGGTTTCATCGTGCAGTTGCCTCTGCCTAAGCACATTGATGAGCAGAAGGTTACGATGGCAATAGATTACCGCAAGGATGTGGATGGTTTCCATCCGGTCAATGTGGGAAGAATGGCTATTGGTTTGCCTTGCTTTATCTCTGCTACGCCACTTGGCATTCTCACTTTGCTGCAGCATTATCAGATAGAAACAAGTGGCAAGAAGTGTGTCATCCTAGGCAGAAGCAACATCGTGGGCAAACCAATGGCTCAGTTGATGATGCAGAAGCAATATGGTGATTCTACAGTTACTGTATGTCACTCTCATTCAGCTCATTTGAAAGAGGAGTGCCTTGAGGCTGATATCATTATTGCTGCTATTGGCAGACCGGATTTTGTTACGGCAGATATGGTCAAGCCAGGAGCTGTTGTGATAGATGTGGGTACAACTCGTGTGCCTGATGCTACACGTAAGAGCGGTTTCCGCTTGAATGGTGATGTGAAATTTGATGAGGTGGCAGAGAAATGTTCGTTCATTACTCCTGTACCAGGTGGCGTAGGACCGATGACGATTTGTTCTTTGATGAAGAATACGCTCGCTGCCGGCAAGAAGGAATATTACCAATAATCAATTATTGATAAGATATTGGATTAGTAAATATCTCGATTTTATGAGGCAGGGCGCAGGAATGTATCCTGCCTTTTTTGCATGCAAAAATAATTAATAACAAAAAATGAAGAAAACAAAGTATTTGCTTTTTTCTGCGGTTTTGCTTGCCTCGATGCAATCTGTTGCGCAGAATCCAATCAATGATAATCCTGCTTATTCTATAGTAGGCAAGGACTCAACATGTCAAGTTTTCATATATTCACCAACTGAGAATCAGGGACTGCATCTTGCTTATTTCACAGATGATGAGCGCTGGGTAGATGTAGGACAGTTATGCGCCAGTGATTTTGGCCCATGGGGGAGCGAGAAGAAAATGTATCGTCCTTTTGTGATGAAGGCAAATGATGGAACCTGGCGTGCACTTTGGAGCGTCAATAGCCGTTCGCCTCAATTTGCTGTAGCATATTCGGAAGATCTGGTTACTTGGCGTCCACAGGATTATCCTATCATGAAAGAGAAGGGTATCACGGATGTAGCTGCTTATCAGATGGATGATGGTACTTTTGATATCTATCTGAAGACTGCTAAGGGGAAACGATATGTTCATGCCGATAGGAATTTCCGTACTTTTGAGGAGGATTCGCTCGAAGCTGCTGCAGATGATATTCTCTGGCAGCGGGATACTGCAACCATCAATGGAAAACGATATGAAGGCAACGACTTTGAGATTCCGGCTGTTCATCTTGATTATATCCGTTCCTGGCATAAGGCTCTCGCTGAAGAGAATCGGGAGAACAGCCGGAAGTTGCCCCACAATGAGGCTGAGCTTCAGGCATATCTGAAGGAAAAGGGTACTGAGTTGGGAAGTGGTAGTGAAGTGACCGCTCAGCTTCATGTCAAGCCTCAGAAGTCGTATCGTATCTCTGATAAACTGATAGGTATCTTCTTTGAAGACATCAGTAGGGCTGCCGATGGTGGTCTATGTGCTGAGCTGCTTCAGAATGGTGATTTCGAATATAATGGTGAGAAAAAAGGGTGGAATGCCACTACTGCCTGGATGGGTGTTGAACTTTCGCCTTCTACCGGTGATAAGAATGCTCCTGCCCGAATTTCTACGGAAAATGGCGTGAGCAAGAATAATTCTCATTTTGTCATGGTGGGTTCTACTCCTATATATAATATAGGTTGGGAAGGTATTCCTATCAAGCGTGGTGCTGCTTACAATGTGGGGCTGTATGCCCGATGTGTCGATGGAAAGAAAAAGCAGCTTACCGTGGCGCTTGTCGATAAGGAAGGACTTCCTATGGCTCAGGCTAAGATGAAGATACAAGGTACTGAATGGGGAGAATATAAAGCCCAACTCATCGTCACAGACAAATATAAAGGTGATTTAGGTGATGGCAAGGATATCCGGTTTGCCATTATCCCGAAGGGTGAGGAAAAGGTGGCCGTTGACCTTGTGAGTCTGATGCCGCAAGATACCTATAAAGGGCATGGATTGAGAAAAGACTTAGCTGAGACCATCGCAGAATTGAATCCACGCTTTGTCCGTTTTCCAGGCGGATGTATGCTTCACGGACAGGGCTTGGAGAATATTTATCATTGGAAGGAAAGCGTAGGTCCGCAGAAAGACCGTAAGCCTGCACGCAATATATGGAATTATCATCAGACTCGTAAGCTGGGATTTTTCGAGTATTTTCAGTGGTGTGAAGATATGGGCGCAGAGCCTCTGCCTGTATTAGCTGCAGGCGTACCTTGTCAGAATTCTCAGCCTAATACTGATGGAATCTGTGGTCAGCAGGGAGGAATCCCAATGTCGGAGATGCCGCAGTATGTTCAGGATGTGCTCGACTTGGTGGAGTGGGCGAATGGCGACCCTGCTACATCAAAGTGGGCTAAGATGAGAGCCGATGCAGGTCATCCTGCTTCTTTCAATCTGAAGATGGTGGGAATCGGTAATGAGGATTTGATTTCAACAGATTTCGAGAAGCGCTATTTGATGATATGTAAAGCTTTGAAGGAGAAGCATCCTGAGATAGAAGTTATAGGTACGGTAGGTCCATTCCATTACCCATCTTCTGATTATATTGAGGGGTGGAAGATTGCCAAGGAGAATAAGCAATGGATTGATGCGGTGGATGAACATTACTACGAGAAGCCGGGATGGTTCATCAATCATCAGGACTACTACGATAACTACGACCGCAAGGCACCGAAGGTTTATTTGGGCGAATATGCTGCCAATGGTAATAATGAGTTAGACCGGGCTTTGGCAGAGGGCATCCATCTCTGCAATGTAGAGCGCAATGCCGATGTGGTAGAGATGACCTCTTATGCACCATTGCTTTGCAAGAACGGTTACAGCAATTGGAATCCGGACATGATTTACTTCGACAACTCTGAGAAGATTCGTCTTACCGAAAGCTATAAGATGCAGAAAATGTTTGGCCAGCATGCAGGTGATACCTATGTTGTTTCTGAACTGAATTTGTCTGCAGCCTTGAAGCGTTATGTAGGTACCAGCGTGGTAAAGGATTCTAAAACCGGTAAGACCTGGCTCAAGGTGGTGAATGCATTGCCACGTACACTCAAGCTTCAGATCAGTGGTCTTGGTGACAAGGTAGTAGAAGTTAAGGGACGTTCTGCCCAGGTTTTTGAATTATAGTTTTTTATCAGATAACAAAAAGTATCCGCGGAATGCATGAATATTGCAGGATTTCATGTATTCCGTGGATTTTTGATTGCACAATTCTATATAAATGTGCTATTCTATAATAAATCGTAAGCAATTTTTTGTATTTTCTAACAAAAAATAGCGTTATTTTGAAAGTTTATGCGAAATTAGTTGGTTATTACATAAATTCTCTGTATCTTTGCACTCAATTATAGAATCTGGAGCATTTTGAAGGCTCTTTTTTATGATATTGAATAGAAATTTAGATAAGAAAGATATGAAACATCCATTAAGAAGTAGCGTCTGTACTGAAGGCAGAAGAATGGCGGGTGCCCGAGCTCTTTGGGTAGCTGCAGGTATGAAACACGAGCAGTTTGGTAAACCAATTATTGCTATCGTGAACAGCTTTACACAGTTTGTTCCTGGTCATACTCATCTTCATGAAATTGGTCAGATTGTCAAGAAGGAAATTGAGGCAATGGGTTGCTATGCAGCCGAATTCAATACCATCGCTGTAGACGACGGTATCGCTATGGGTCACGACGGAATGCTCTATTCCCTCCCAAGTCGCGATATCATTGCTGATTCTGTGGAATATATGGTGAATGCTCACAAGGCTGATGCTATGATTTGCATCTCTAACTGTGATAAGGTAACTCCAGGTATGTTGATGGCTTCTATGCGTCTGAACATCCCTACCGTATTCTGTTCTGGAGGTCCGATGGAAGCCGGTCGCTGGAAGGGGGAGAATGCCGACTTGATTACAGCTATGATTAAGGGTGCTGATACCAGCGTGAGTGATGAGGAGATGAAGCAGATTGAGCAGTGCGCTTGCCCTGGTTGCGGTAGTTGTTCTGGTATGTTTACTGCCAATTCCATGAACTCTCTTACTGAGGCTATCGGCTTGAGTCTTCCTGGCAATGGTACTATTCTCGCTACTCACAAGAACCGCATAGAACTCTTCAAGGCTGCGGCCCGTCAGGTTGTGAAGAATGCCTATGCTTATTATGAGGATGGTGATGAGAGTGTATTGCCACGTAATATTGCTACCCGTGATGCATTCCTCAATGCCATGACTCTTGATATTGCTATGGGTGGTAGTACCAATACCGTGCTCCATCTTTTGGCTGTAGCTCAGGAAGCTGGTGCTGACTTCAAGATGGAAGATATCGACCAATTGAGCCGTAAGGTGCCTTGCCTCTGTAAGTTGGCACCTAATACTCAGAAGTATAGTGTGCAGGAATGCAACCGTGCCGGTGGTATCTTGGGTATCCTGAACGAACTTAACAAGGGTGGTTTGATTAATGGTGCTGTAAAGCGCGTGGATGGTAAGACACTCGATGAACAGATGAAGAAGTATGATATCACTGGTGCTGAGATTGATCCTGAGGCAGACCGCATCTATCATTCTGCTCCTGGCAGAAAATTCTCTACTCAGATGGGAAGTCAGGATGCACAGTGGGAAAGTCTTGATACAGATAGAGAGAATGGTTGTATCCGTGATCTCGAACATGCTTATACCAAGGATGGTGGTCTTGCTGTTCTCTTTGGTAATATCGCACAGAATGGTTGTGTTGTGAAGACTGCTGGTGTGGATCCTGTGCTTTGGCATTTCGAGGGTCCAGCAGTATGCTTCGATTCTCAGGAAGATGCCTGCGAGGGTATCCTTGGTGGTAAGGTGAACTCTGGTGATTGTGTGGTCATCACACACGAAGGTCCTAAGGGTGGACCAGGTATGCAGGAGATGCTTTACCCTACCTCTTATATCAAGAGCCGTCATCTCGGAAAGGAATGTGCCCTTATTACTGATGGTCGTTTCTCTGGTGGTACATCTGGTTTAAGTATTGGTCACATCAGTCCAGAGGCAGCTGCCGGTGGAAACATCGGTAAGATTAAGGATGGTGATATCATCGTCATTGATATTCCTAGCCGTTCTATTAATGTGAAGCTCTCTGAAGAGGAATTGGCAGCTCGCCCTCAGCAGCCTCTGAAGCGTAATCGCGTGGTAAGCAAGGCTTTGCGTGCATACGCACAGAGCGTAAGTTCGGCTGATAAGGGTGGTGTAAGAATCATCGATTAATTTTTTAAGCTGAAAAATAAAAAAGATAGTTTGAATTATTCTGAGAGAATTTTGGGATTTCTTTCACGGAAATTCCTGTTCTCTTATCATTTTTATATATTAGATAAATGGCAAAAGAAGTAATAACAGGAGCTGAAGCCTTGATGCGCTCACTGCATAACGAAGGGGTTAAGACCATCTTCGGTTATCCTGGTGGCAGCATCATGCCAGTGTTTGATGCACTGTATGGTTACACGAGAGGAGAGAAGAAGATGTTTGATCACATCTTGGTACGTCATGAGCAGGCTGCTGCTCACGCTGCACAGGGCTATGCCCGAGTCTGTGGCGAAGTGGGCGTGACTCTCGTGACCAGTGGTCCTGGAGCAACTAATACTCTTACCGGTATTGCTGATGCCATGATGGATTCTACACCAATCGTGGTTATTGCCGGACAGGTAGGTGTAGGGGCTTTGGGTACCGATGCCTTCCAGGAGGTAGACTTAGTGGGTGTTACCCAGCCAATCTCTAAATGGGCTTATCAGATTCGTCGTCCAGAGGATGTTGCCTGGGCTATAAGTCGTGCGTTTTATATCGCTCGCAGTGGTCGTCCTGGTCCTGTAGTGCTCGATTTTACTAAGAATGCTCAGGTTGCAACCTGTGAGTGGGAGCCAGTAAAATGTGAAAAGGTTACATCTTATAATCCATATCCAAAGATTGATGAGAAGTCTGTAGCTGAGGCTGCAGAACTTATCAATCAGGCAAAGAAGCCTTTTGCTCTTGTAGGACATGGTGTTGAATTGGGTGGTGCACATAATGAATTGGTTGAGTTTTTGGAGAAAGCTGATATTCCGGCAGGCCGCACCTTGCTCGGTCTCTCTGCTCTTCCTAGCAATCACCCCCTCAATATGGGTATGCTTGGTATGCATGGTTCTTATGCTACCAACATGAAGACCCAGGAATGCGATGTGCTCATTGCTATCGGTATGCGTTTTAGTGATCGTATTACCGGTGTTCCTTCCAAGTATGCCAAGCAGGCTAAAATCATCCATCTGGATATTGATAAGGCTGAAATCGACAAGGTAATCAAAACCGATGTTGCTGTTGTTGGTGACTGTAAGCAGACCTTGCCAGCTATCACTCGTCTTTTGAATAAGAATGTTCATCGTGAATGGAGAGATTCTTTTGAGGAATATCGTCAGCAGGAACAGGAAAAGGTGATAGAGAAGGATATTCATCCTACAGAGGGACCTCTCTTGATGGGTGAGGTTACCAATGTGGTGACAGAAGCTACTCATAATGAGGCTGTTCTCGTAAATGATGTAGGTCAGAACCAGATGATTTCCAGCCGTTACTTCAAGTTTACAAAGAAGTTGAGTATTGTAACCAGTGGCGGTTTCGGAACCATGGGCTTCGGCCTTCCTGCTGCTATCGGTGCTACTTTCGGTGCTCCAGATAGAACAATCTGCTGTTTCTTTGGTGATGGTGGATTCCAGATGAATATTCAGGAGTTGGGTACTATCATGGAACAGCAGGCTCCTGTAAAGATGATTCTCTTGAACAACAATTACTTGGGTAATGTCCGACAGTGGCAAGACTTGATGTTTGAGGGGCGCCATTCTTTCACCCGTATGCTGAATCCTCATTATGAGGAGATAGCCAAGGCTTATGGTATCCCTTATGATGTAGTTATCGACCGTAAGGATCTCAAGGCAAAGGTAGAGAAGATGATAGCCACCAAGGGACCATACCTTTTGGAGTGTGCCATCAAGGAGAATGAGGACATCGTACCGATGACCCTACCTGGTAAGAGTGTAGAAGAAATGCAGCTTGAACTTAACTATTAAGATGTAGCTTAGCTTCACTATTAAAAGAAAAGGACAATGGAGAATAATAACGAAAAGAAATTATATACACTGCTCGTTTACTCAGAAAATATTGCGGGTATTCTGAATCAGATTACCGCAGTATTTACTCGTAGACAGGTTAATATTGAGAGCTTGAATGTTTCAGCCAGTAGCATTAAGAACATTCATAAGTATACTATTACCGTATGGAGTGATCCTGAGCAGATAGAGAAGATCAACAAGGCCATTGAGAAGAAAATCGATGTTGTGAAGAGTAATTACTATACCGATGATCAGATTTTCATTCATGAGGTGGCTCTCTTCAAGATCTCTACTCCTATTTTGTTAGAGAACCCAGAGGTTTCGCGTACCATTCGTAAGCATGATGCGCGTATGATGGAGGTTAATCCTACTTACAGTACTGTGCTCTTGGCGGGATTGACAGAGGATATTACCGATCTTTTCCATCAGCTTAATAGTTATGATTGCCTGTTGCAGTATACTCGTAGCGGACGAATTGCTGTAACAAGAAGTTTTGATGAGCCAATTTCTGACTATTTGAAGCAGAATGCAGAAGATTAAATGATAAGAATTGGGTCCTTTGTTTTCCTGCAAGTAAAATGTAGGGAAACAAGGGACTTTTCTTATTATAAGTATAGTTTTTAGCAAGCTGTTTTCTTCTTAATATATAATATAAGGTGTACTTTATATATAATAAGGTGTAAAATAGCTTGAAATTTTTAGTACGGGAAAATTAATTTAAAGATCTAGTAAAATGAAACCAGAATTATTAAGTAAAGTAGGACGATACGAGTTTTTGGCAGAACCATTCCATTGTGATTTTTCCAGCCATCTTTTTATGGGACATTTGGGCAATCATCTGCTCAATGCAGCCGATTTTCATAGTAATGACCGTGGGTATGGAATGAATTATCTGATGTCTCGTCACAAAACATGGGTGCTTAGCCGTCTGGCTGTAGAAATGACAGAGATGCCAAAGTCTTATGATAAGTTTTTCGTAGAGACTTGGGTTGAGAATGCTATGAAGTATTTCACTGCCCGTGATTTCAAAATCTGTGGAAAGGTAGATGCTTCTTCTGCGGATATAGAAAAAATCTATGGTTATGGTAAGAGTGTCTGGGCAATGATAGATACTGATACCCGACAGCCTGTTGATATTTTCAGCATCAATGATGGACTCATCAAAGAATATATTGATGAAGAAACGCTATGTCCAATAGATGCCAGCTCAAGAGTTAAGATGAGTAAGGATGCGAAATTGGTGCGCACAATCAATACTTATTACAATGATGTAGACGTGAATGGACACATCAATTCGGTGAAATATATAGAACATATCCTCGATCTCTTTGATTTGGATTATTACAGAACTCACTTTTTGCAACGATTCGAGGTTGCTTATGTGGCAGAAAGTCATCAAGGTGACCAACTTAATTTCTATTTGGAAAAAACAAATGAGGAGGAAAAATGCGAAGAATATTGCATAAAAATAACAAAAATAAGTAAAAATAGCTCTGAAGAGGTGGAAATCGTAAGAAGTAAAGTAAAATTTGCAAAAAAATGAAAGAAAAATTTGGTGATTTCATGAGAATTTCTTACCTTTGCAGTCGAAAATAAAAAATAACCCCAGAGCCGCTACCTTGGATAGGTGGTGGACGGATCAAACAGGCTCTCTTTGGATAAGAATACAGCTCGCATCCGTATGGACAAGTATAACCCGCGGCTCCACAAATGGCAAGCCGCACAAAAAGTAAATTACAATTATGGCAGAAATGAATTTCGGTGGCGTAATGGAAACAGTTGTCACCAGTCATGAATTTTCATTGGAGAAAGCACGTGAAGTATTGAAGAACGAAACTATCGCAGTTATCGGTTATGGTATCCAGGGTCCTGGTCAGGCATGTAACCTTCGCGATAATGGTTTCAACGTCATCGTCGGACAGCGTCAGGGTAAGACCTACGAGAAGTGTTTGAAGGACGGTTGGGTACCTGGCAAGACTTTGTTCTCTATCGAGGAGGCAGCAGAGAAGGGTACTATTATCTGTATGTTGCTTTCTGATGCCGGTCAGATTGCTTGCTGGCCAAAGATTAAGCCATACCTCACACCAGGTAAGACTTTGTATTATTCACATGGTTTCGCTATCAACTGGAGCGATCGCACAGGCGTTGTTCCACCTAAGGATATTGATGTAATCATGGTTGCTCCTAAGGGTTCTGGTACTTCTCTCCGCACTATGTTCTGCGAAGGTCGTGGTTTGAACTGCTCTTATGCTGTATACCAGGATGCATCTGGCAAGGCAGAGGATAAGACTATTGCATTCGGTATCGGTATCGGTGCTGGTTATTTGTTTAAGACTACATTCCAGCGTGAGGCTACTTCTGACCTTACTGGTGAGCGTGGCTCTTTGATGGGTGCTATCGAGGGTCTCTTGGAGGCTCAGTATGATGTTCTCCGTGAGAATGGTCACTCTCCATCTGAGGCATTCAACGAGACAGTTGAGGAGTTGACTCAGAGCCTTGGCCCTCTCTTCGGTGCTAAGGGTATGGATTGGATGTATGCTAACTGTTCTACAACAGCTCAGCGTGGTGCTCTTGATTGGGCTCCTCGTTTCCGTGAGGCCATCAAGCCTGTTATGGAGTGGTTGTATTACTCTGTTAAGACTGGTAATGAGGCTCAGATTTCTATCGACAAGAACTCTCAGGCTGATTACCGTGAGAAGTTGAACGCAGAACTTGAGGCTATGCGCAACAAGGAAATGTGGCAGGCTGGTGTTACTGTACGTAAACTTCGCCCTGAGAACAACTAATTTTTTTCTCGTACATAATGTTTAAAAGGGAACGGTCCGTGATGGGTCGTTCCCTTTTTTATTGTTTTTAAATGTTTTCTCAATCTTTCAAATTTGCTCTTGTTGTTTTTTCTGATTTAGAATCTCAATTAATTCTTTCCTAACCAAAAGTCGAATTTGTCTGTTATGACGATATTTTCTGCTATTAATGATCTCACAGCCTTGTTGATCATCTGAGTTGGAGCTTTGATTAGTCTTAACTCTTGTATATCATGTATTTGTTTATCTGAAAGCATATTCAGTATCTGTTCTGATATGTTGTTTAATTCGTCATCTATATTGCGGGATTTACTGTTTTCCTGGCAAACATCACAATGTCCACAGTCTTTTCGGGTTTCTTCACCGAAGTAGCGTAGAAGTTGTCTGGAGCGGCAAACAATATCATTATTGGCATAAGTGATAACGCTTTTAATGCGTTTGGTATATTGTTCTTTTCTATCTTCCCATACAGATTTCGGTATGATGATGCGGTTGCCATCTTCTCTTTGTCTAGTATAGGTGATATACGGTGTCTTGCGTTGTGGTATGAAATCTACGATATGGCGTGAAGAAAGATTCTTTAGAGTCATGTAAACCTGCTGTACGCTGATATTGCACATTTGTGCTATCAGGTTTTCGCTGATATATACGTAGTCGGTAAATAGTCCGCCATAGGTGCGTAGCAATGCCGTGATAATCATTTCTTGGTTGCTTGGCAAGTTCTCTAAGAGATATAATTCATTGCGGTTCAAGGTAAACTTGAGCCGGGCTTTCCCATCAGGGTTATCTTCGTAATGAATGTAACCCGAATTCTCCAGAATGCGTAGGGCAGAGTCTACCTGGGTTGGGAAGAATTTATATGTGAAGCAAAACGTTTCTATATCAAAGATAAATGTCTTACCGCATCCGCTTCCTACACCGATTTGGAAGAAATAGGCAAGATGTTCGTATACATCTTTGATGAAGTCCTTTTCTGGGAAGGTATCGTTGATTCGTTTTTTAAGTTTAACTTCATCGTGTCCATTGTATAGTAAGACAGCGTAGGCACGTTGACCGTCTCGGCCGGCTCTTCCTGCTTCCTGAAAATAGGCTTCTAGCGAATCTGGACAGTCTATATGTATTACTAAGCGTACGTCAGGTTTGTCTATACCCATACCAAAGGCATTGGTTGCCACCATGATGCGTGCTTCATCAGATTGCCATGCTTTTTGGCGTTCGTCCTTTTCACTGCTGTCAAGTCCGGCATGATAGAAAAGAGCAGTTTCACCTTTATTATTGAGTATTTCTGCTATTTCCTTGGTACGTTTTCTACTTCTGGCATAGACGATGGCAGATCCGTCTACACAATGTAAGATGTGGAGCATTTCGCCAATTTTATCCCCACAAGGCTGTACAATATATGATAAGTTTTTGCGTTCAAAGCTCATCTTGAAAAGATTGGGCTTCTTAAACTTCAGTTTATCCATGATGTCGTTTATGACATCAGGAGTAGCTGTTGCGGTAAGAGCCAGTATGGGGGCCTCGGGTTTCATCTTTCTGATATCAGCGATGCTGAGATAAGATGGACGGAAATCATAGCCCCATTGGCTTATGCAATGGGCTTCGTCGATGGTGATGAAGCTAACGTGGATGTGGCGTAGCTTTACTTGGAATATTTCTGAAGCTAGTCGTTCTGGTGAAACATAGAGAAATTTTGTCTCGCCAAAGATGCAGTTTTCCAGTATTTGTATAATTTCACTTCGGGAAAGTCCGGTATATATAGCTTCAGCCAGGATGCCACGTTCACGAAGGTGCTGTACTTGGTCCTTCATCAAGGCAATGAGTGGAGTTACTACGATACACACACCCTTCATGGCAAGGGCAGGAACCTGGAAGGTGATAGACTTTCCGCCTCCTGTAGGCATAAGACCGAGGGTATCCTCTCCGTTGGCGATACTTTCAATAATTTCTTTCTGTATGCCACGAAAATCAGGGTACCCCCAGTATTTATGTAATATCTCTAGATATTGATCTGTCACTTTCATTAAGTTGATTTTATTATTATTATTATCCTTCGTTTGGTCGGATATCTTCTATTTGTAATTGAACTTGCGTCTTCTTGAAAATATTATCCTCTATGGTGTAGGCGATGTCAAAGCTACGCTTACTCTTGATATATCGTGAAGCAGCGCTCTGACCAAAGGCTATTCCGTTCATTACATTGCTTGATTTTGAGTCTACCAGCTCAAGTTTGATATGTTCCTGCTCTCTGCCCACTACCTTGCTCGTTCCGTAGTCATATACCTGACGAGTGCAGAAGATTGGCTTTGGGTTAGACGGACCAAAAGGAGAGAATTTCTTGAGATCAGCGTGCAGATGCTTGGTGATGTCGCGGAAGTCTATCTGTGCATCAATGTTGAGTATCGCTTCTGTCTGTTCTGGTGAAATATGCTCTTCTACATACTTTTGGAATCGGTCTCTGAACTCCTTCACATTTTCCCATTTCATCGTTAAGCCTGCGGCATAGGTATGTCCGCCAAAGTTGATGAGAAGGTCTTCGCAGCTTTTGATAGCTGAATAAACATCAAAGCCCGTTACGCTTCGTGCAGACCCTGTAGCCAATTCTCCTTCTCGGGTAAGAACTACGGTAGGGCGGAAATAAATTTCCGTGAGTCGTGATGCTACGATACCGATTACGCCTTTCTTCCAGTCTTCGTCATAGAGTACGATACTGGAGTTGTGTTTCATCGATTCCAGTCTGTATACGATTCCGTTGGCTTCCTCGGTCATCTGCTTGTCTATATCCTTGCGTTGTTCGTTGTATTCATTGATGTGGCGAGCCATGCGCAAAGCTACTCCAAGATCTCTTTCTACCAACAGGTCAACACTAAGCTTGCCGTTTTCCATTCTTCCTGAGGCATTGATGCGTGGACCTATCTTGAATACGATATCGCTCATGGAGATTTCCCGTCCGTTGAGTCCGCAGATATCAATGATTGATTTCAAACCGATGTTGGGGTTGGTATTCAATTGTTTCAGACCATGAAAAGCGAGAATTCGATTTTCATCTATCACAGGTACGATATCTGCTGCAATACTTACTGCGCAGAAGTCGAGTAATGGGATGAGTCTTGAGAAAGGGATGTTGTTGTTTTTAGCGAAAGCTTGCATGAATTTGAAGCCTACGCCACATCCGCAAAGATGCTTGAAAGGGAAGGAATCATCTGGTCGCTTAGGATTTAGTATGGCCACAGCTGGTGGCATCACGTCGTCTGGGACATGATGATCACAAATGATAAAATCTATGCCAAGGCTCTTGGCATATTCTATCTCCTTGATTGCTTTGATGCCGCAATCAAGGATAATAATAAGTCTTACACCTGTTTCGTGGGCAAAGTCTATTCCTTTCAGACTAACACCATATCCTTCATCGTAGCGATCTGGTATGTAGTAGTCGATGTTAGAATAGAATTGCTGCAGAAACTTATACACCAATGCGACAGCTGTGCATCCGTCTACATCGTAATCTCCGTATATGAGAATACGCTCCTTGCGTCCCATTGCATCGTTAAGGCGGTCTACGGCTATATCCATGTCTTTCATCAAGAATGGGTTGATGAGGTCGGAAAGCTGTGGCCGGAAAAAGCGTTTGGCTGCCGACTCTGTCGTAATGCCCCGATGGATGAGAAGCTGTGCCAGAATAGGACTCATGCTCAGCTTATCTGCCAGTTCTTTAGCTGATTTCTGCTGTTCTGGTGTAGGTTCTTCGTAATTCCATTTAAAATGCATTTTAATTATTTTTTATTTCTGCCCCAAAGTTACAAAAATAAAATGACAAACGAGAAAAATTGCCATGGAATTTAACATAATTACAAAGAAATAATCCAAAAAAGGCAGCAAATCCAAGTTTGCTGCCTTTAAATATAATTGTTTTTATTAGATGCCGAGCTTCTTGCGGATATCCTTAGGGATGGCATTCTTGTTAACCATGAAGTCCATAGTCTTGTAAGCTACGAAAGCCTTGGTCATGTACCATGTTCCCTTGTAGTCACCATACTCACCCCAAGAGTTCTTTACCATGTAGTACTCCTTGCCGTTCTGGTCCTTAGCGATACCGTAGATGTGCATACCGTGGTCATCGGTAGTCTCCCAGTTATCGAAAGCTTCCTGGCGCATAGCCTGTGTAGGAACTACCTCAGGAGCGTTTACGCCGAGAGAATCAAACTTCTCCTTCTTTTCGTTCTTTGAGAGCTTGAACCAGTGGTCAGCGTCTGTACCTGCCATAGAACGTACCTTCTTCACGTCGTAAGCGATACCGAGACCCTTGCGTGTGAAACCGTCTTCTGTTACGTCACCGCCCCAAGCTACAGTATAACCGTTGTTTACTGCGTTGTCGATGATCTTGCAGAGATCATCCATAGGAACGTTGTAGCTCAAAGGCCAACGCCAGTTGTCCTGTACCTCTACAGCAAACTTGCTCCACATTGGATGATGGGTGTAGCTAGTGATAGTTACGTAATCATCGAGATTCAAACCGAGACTCTTGCAGAATGTCTCTGGAGTATATTGCTTGCCCTGATAAGTGAATTTCTCAGGAATTTTACCGATGTAAGAGTCGATGATGCCCTGAAGACCGTTCTTCCAAGCTGGAGAAAGCTTCTTGGCTGTACTCTTTGCTACTGCCTCTACGTATGGAGTCATTACGTCAAAGAACTCACCGAAGTTAGCCAATGAGTCGCCTGTCAGTGTACCTGGAGCTGGCATTGCATCCTCTGGTACGATGCCATAGTGCTGCAAAGCATAAAGTACATCGTATGCGCTACCACCCTGAGAGAAGCTTACGTCGCCGTGCATTCTCACAGCCATTGTGGCGCGATCCATGTAAGTCTTGTTGGCAACGAACATTTCGCTGAGATTGAATGTCTTGCCTGTGTTCTTCAAAATCTCGCTTTCGAAGAAACTGAGAGTAGAGTAAGCCCAGCATGTACCGCTACGGTTCTGGTCCTTGATACTTGTGATTGGATTCTCCTTAACTACAGTAAATACTGGCTTGTTTTTTGCAATTGCAGCAGAATCAGCAGCTGTCTTTGCATTTGCACCTGTAGCAGCCAAAGCAAGCATGGCTGCAAAGATCATTGATTTCTTCATGAAATTTTTTCTCTTTTATTAATAATGTTTTTACTCTTATATTCTCTCTCTTGGAGAATCCTCAAGTTCTTCTCCTTGAGGATTCTTTGTTTGCCTAAAGAATTTCTTCTCTATGTGCTGCCATATATTCCTCTACGTCTTTTGGATGATAAGGAATGCGGTCTTTGCCAATGAATCTGCAACCATCTTTGGTGATGAGTACATCGTCTTCGATGCGGATTCCACCAAAGTCCTTGTAGGTCTCAATCTTATCAAAATTGAGGAATTCTGCACAGTGACCTGATGCCTTCCAGTCATCGATAAGAGCAGGGATGAAGTATATACCTGGCTCATCAGTTACAACGAATCCTTCCTGTAGGCGACGGCCCATACGCAGGCAATTTGTTCCAAATTGCTCCAAGTTAGGACGAACTTCCTCGTCGAATCCTACGTTTATCTGGTCGAGGTTCTCCATGTCGTGTACATCCATACCCATCATGTGACCTAATCCGTGAGGCAGGAACATGGCATGAGCACCAGCCTTGACAGCCTCTTCTGTATCACCCTTGGCAAGTCCTAACTCCTTGAGCTTGTCAAACATCAGACCGCATACTGCAAAGTGAACATCTGCGTATTTCACACCAGGCTTGGCAACTTCGAGTGCATAGTCGTGGCAAGCCTCTACGATTGAGTAGATTTCCAACTGGCGCTGGGTAAACTTACCGCTTACTGGCATGGTACGTGTATTGTCAGAGCAATAGTTGTTGATGGTCTCGGCACCGGCATCGCAAAGAGCCAGTCTGCCAGCTTCCAGAATGCTCATGGAAGGATTGCCGTGCATAATCTCACCATGCTGACTGAAGATAGTAGGGAAACTGACCATTGCTCCATAAGAGTTGGCAATTCCGTCAACTTGTCCGCCTACAAATTTCTCTGTTACTCCTGGACGAGTCAACTTCATGGCAGTGGTATGCATCTTGTAACCAATAACTGCAGCACGTTCCAGTTCCTCGATTTCTTCAGGAGTCTTGGTAGAGCGCATGTTTACCACAGCCTTGATGAGATCCATAGAGGCCTCTTCCTTTTGCTGGTTAGGATGGATGCCGAGGAGATCGAATATCTGGAGCTTGATGTCAAAGCGGTAAGGAGGCAGGAAATGAATCTTGCGCTTCTTAGACATGGCATCATTGCAGATAGTCTTCAGAGATTTCATAGGTGCAGAGTTGTGGACACCAACCTGTTCTGCCAAGTCGTGTACGCTTTCCACGCTGCCATACCATACGATATCTTCTATATCTATATCGTCACCGATCAATGTCTCGATGTCGTTGTCAATGTCGATTACACCTACCAGTCCGTCACGCTGCTGTCCGAAATAGTACAGGAAAGTAGAGTCCTGACGGAATGGATAATATCCGTTGTTTGGGAAATTACAAGGTGAATTGTTGTTTCCGAAGAGTATAACTATACCGCTGTTTACGAGTTTCTTGAGCTCCTGGCGGCGACTGATATATGTATCTTTACTAAACATATTTTTAGATTTTTACTATATTTTGCTGCAAAGTTAGTAATTATTTCCCAAAAAAGTGTTATCTTTGCAAGCAAAATTTAATAAATCTCTAGGATTTATAAATAATTAATATAAAAATGCACTTTTCGGGGTAAAATGTGTCAGGAATTTGTTCCGGATTAGAGCAAAATGATAACTTAAGGAAAGTTTGTTGTAGTTGTTATGAAAATGAATAAGAATACAGGATTGGTGCTGGAAGGTGGTGGAATGCGAGGTGTTTTCACCAGCGGAGTACTGGATGCTTTTATGAAGTACGATTTGTACTTCCCTTATGTGGTAGCTGTTTCGGCAGGTGCTTGTAATGGCATGTCGTATATGAGTCGGCAGCCTCGTCGTGCTCGTATCTCTAATATTGATTACTTGGCGCGTTATCAATATATAGGTATCCATCATCTTGTTACTCAAGGCTGTATCTTTGACCGGGAGTTGCTTTACGACAAGTTTCCAAACCAGTTGCTTCCTTTCGATTTTGATACTTATTTTAAATATGCCGATAGGTTTGAGATGGTTACCACCAATTGTCTGACGGGGCAGCCGATGTATCTTTCAGAGACTAATCATGAACGTCAGCGTGCGCTTGATATCGTAAGAGCTTCCAGCAGTTTGCCGTTTGTGAGCAAAATCGTCAATGTGGATGGTATTCCGATGCTGGATGGAGGAATTGTTGATAGTATTCCTGTGCAACATGCATTCGATAAGGGATTTGAACATAATGTGGTGGTTCTTACAAGAAATAAAGGCTGGCGGGATACAAGCAAGGATCGTAAGCTACCTTATTTATATAAGAACTATCCTCGTCTTCGTGTGGCTTTGAGCCATCGCCATAAAGTTTACAATGAACAGATTCAGCTGGTGGATGATTTGGAGGCTGCGGGCAAGATAACCTGCATTCGTCCTATCCGCCCACTGGAAGTGGGGCGCATTGAGAAGGATACTGCTAAGTTGGAACGACTCTATGAAGAGGGATTTATGTTGGGAGAAAAGTTTTGTGAGAAATTCCTTTGATGAAGTTTACGTCATGGGTTCCAGGTGTGAATTTCCCATTATAAAACAGCCTGTTCTCAAAACAGAAAATCATGTTTTGAGAACAGGCTATTCTTTATATAAATATTCAACTTATATATATATGTTACCTTAATATATATATATATATGTTACCTTAATATATATATAAGTCTTGCTGATTCCTTTCCTGTCGATTATCCTTTAAGCAAATCGGGTCTTAATCGTTGGGTCCTCTCCATGGCTTGGTCAAATTCCCACTGACGGATTTTGGCTTCATTACCGCTCAGTAATATTTCTGGTACTTTCCATCCCTTGTAATCGGCAGGGCGGGTATAGATAGGAGCAGCAAGAATGTCATCTTGGAAGCAGTCGGAAAGGGCACTCTGTTCATCGCTGATGACGCCTGGTACCAGCCTGATTACCGCATCTGAGATGATGGCAGCAGCCAATTCACCACCAGTTAACACATAGTCGCCTACGCTGATTTCTCTTGTGATGAGATGGTCGCGTACACGTTGGTCTATTCCCTTGTAGTGACCACACAGAATAATGAGGTTGCCCAGCATGGACATCTCGTTGGCAATCTTCTGGTTGAAAGTTTCGCCGTCGGGTGAAGCGTATATGACATCGTCATAGTCGCGTTCGGCTTTTAGTGCAGCAATGCATCGGTCGATAGGTTCGCATTGCATTACCATGCCAGCACTTCCGCCGTAAGGATAGTCATCTACTCGTTTCCATTTATCTAATGTATAGTCGCGCAGGTTATGAAGATGAATCTCTGCAAGACCCTTCTTCTGCGCACGTGCCAGGATTGATTCGCCGAAGAATCCTTCCAGCATCTCTGGTAATACTGTTATAATGTCTATTCTCATATTACGTGCAAAAGTAATAAATAAAGTGGAATACTCCAAATATTTTTTGCTTTTTCTTTTTCTTTTCTAACTATTTTTTGTTTTTCCTTATTTTTCTCTTAGAATTTGTTGTTTTGAAGTGGATTGTTGATGAAAATGGCATAAATATGCAACAAATATATCAAAAAACAAGAAATGCGGAATCAAAATGCTAAATTTTTAATAAAAAGTGCTACTAATTGCAGAAAAAATTGTAATTTTGCAAACAAATAATTCGATGTAATGCATATTCTTGTAGAAAAGATTGCATTCATGAATGTGGTAATAAATAATAATTAGTGAATAAGATGATACTGGACATTGAAATGCTGAGAAGCTTTTATGCTTCGTATTCGGAGAGTGTAGCCCAAGCAAAGGCTACAGTGAAACGACCTCTTACTTATGCCGAGAAGGTGCTTTTTGCGCATCTTTTCGACCCGACTCAGTTGCGACCATATAAAAGAGGTGTAGAATATGTTGACTTCCGACCTAATCGCGTGGCGATGCAGGATGCTACGGCGCAGATGGCACTCTTGCAGTTCATGAATGCGGGTAAGGATAAGGTAGCTGTGCCTGCTTCCGTACATTGTGATCATTTGATTCGCGCTGATGTGGGTGCTAACATCGATCTTCCTGAGGCTTGCAAGACAAATAAAGAGGTCTACGATTTCTTGAAGTCCGTATCTCAGAAATATCATATCGGTTTTTGGGGACCTGGTGCTGGTATCATTCATCAGGTAGTACTCGAAAACTACGCCTTCCCAGGAGGTATGATGGTGGGTACCGATTCCCATACTCCTAATGCCGGTGGCTTAGGAATGGTTGCTGTGGGTGTAGGTGGTGCTGATGCTGTGGATGTGTTGACCGGTCAGCCTTGGGAACTCAAGATGCCTCGTCTTATCGGTGTTCATCTGACCGGTAAGCTTTCAGGATGGGCAACTCCTAAGGATGTGATTCTTGAAATTCTTGGTATTCTTACCGTAAAGGGAGGTACCAATGCTATTCTCGAATACTTTGGTGAGGGATTGGATAGTATCTCTACTACAGGTAAGGCAACTATCTGTAACATGGGTGCTGAGTTGGGTGCTACTTGCTCTATCTTCCCATTCGACCAGAATGCCGGTGAATATCTGCGTAAGACGGGTCGTGAGGAAATTGCATCTCTCGCACAGCAGAATGCGGAAGAACTCCGTGCAGATGATGAAGTTTTGGCTAATCCTTCTGCTTTCTATGACCAGATTGTAGAAATAGACCTTTCTAAGGTGGAGCCTCATTTGAATGGTCCCTTCACTCCAGATGCAGCAACTCCAATATCTCACATGAAGGCTAAAGGTCCTGCCAATGATTATCCTATGGTGGTAGAAGTAGGTTTGGTAGGTAGTTGTACCAACTCTTCTTATCAGGATCTTGCCCGTGCGGCTAGCGTGGCTCGTCAGGCTTATGAGAAGGGGATTGAAGTGAAAGGTCAGCTAATCATTAATCCTGGTTCTGAGCAGATTCGCTATACTGCCGAGCGTGATGGCATCCTTGATGACTTTAAGAAGATTGGAGCTCTTATCATGACCAATGCCTGCGGTCCTTGCATCGGACAGTGGAAGCGTCATACAGAAGACAATACTCGCAAGAATGCTATTGTTACCTCTTTTAATAGAAACTTCCGCCGTCGTGCTGATGGTAACCCTAATACGTTTGCCTTCATTGGAAGTCCTGACCTTACGGTGGCTCTGACCATTGCTGGCAGATTGGATTTCAATCCTGCTACCGATACTTTGCTGGACAAGGATGGCAATAGCGTGAAGCTCGATGCTCCTACAGGCTTTACTTTCCCTCCAAAGGGATTTGCCGTAGAAGACAAGGGATTCATTGCTCCAAGTGAAGAAAATGCAAATGTAGAGGTAGTTATTGCTCCAGACAGCAATCGTCTTCAGAAACTGGCTCCTTTTGCTCCTTGGGATGGTAAGGATTTGGTAGACATGCCTTTACTTATCAAGACGGAAGGAAAGTGTACCACAGACCATATTTCTATGGCTGGACCTTGGTTGAAGTTCCGTGGACATCTGCAGAATATTTCAAACAACCTTCTGATGGGAGCCGTGAATGCCTTCAACGGTGAAAGTAATAAGGTGAAGAACCAGTTGGATGGCAATTATGTTGAGGTTTCTACAGCAGCTAAGGCTTACAAGGCACAGGGAATCAGCAGCATCGTGGTGGCAGAGGATAATTACGGCGAGGGATCTTCTCGTGAACATGCCGCTATGGAGCCTCGTTTCCTGAACGTAAAGGTGATTTTGGCTAAGAGTTTTGCTAGAATTCATGAGACAAACTTGAAGAAGCAGGGTATGCTTGCTCTAACATTCTGCAACAAGGACGATTATAACAAGGTACAGGAAGACGACCGTATCTCGTTGACTGGTTTGAAGGAGTTTGCTCCTGGCTCTAAACTCACCGTTACTTTAAAGCATAAAGATGGTTCTGAGGATAGTTTTGAGGTAGAACATACCTATAATGATACACAGATAGCATGGTTCAAGGCTGGTTCTGCATTGAATTTTGCTGCAAAAAACAAGTAGTCATGAACAAAGAATATTTAATATATAAGCTGAGTGATGAGGTTAAAAACTCATGCAAGATTGATAAAGAGGCATTCAAGAAGTTTAATGTAAAGCGTGGACTTCGTAATGAGGATGGTTCTGGCGTATTGGTTGGATTGACCAATATAGGTAATGTCGTGGGTTATGAGCGCGATGCAGATGGCAAGTTGACCCCTACAGAGGGTAAACTTTACTATCGTGGCTATGAGCTGGATGATCTGGTAAGCCCACTTCTGAAGGAAAAGCGCTTCGGTTTTGAGGAGGTTGCCTTCCTCCTGCTCTCAGGTCAGTTGCCTGATAAGGAGGAACTGGAGGCATTTAAGGAACTTCTGAACGACAATATGCCGCTCGATCACCGTACAATTACCCACATTATTGAGTTGGAGGGTAGCAATATTATGAATATTTTGGCTCGTTGTGTGCTCGAAATGTACACTTTTGATCCAAATCCTGATGATATCAGTCGTGATAACTTGATGCGCCAAAGCATTGAGCTGATAGCAAAGTTCCCTACGATTATTGCCTATGCATACAATATTTACCGTCATTCAGTGCAGGGTAGAAGTCTTCATATTCGTCATCCTCGTGAGAATCTCTCTATTGCAGAGAACTTTCTTTACATGATGAAGCATGAGAACTATTCTGAGCTGGATGCGCGCATGCTCGATCTTCTCTTGATTATTCAGGCAGAGCATGGTGGAGGTAATAACTCAACCTTTACAGTGCGTGTTACATCTTCTACTCGTACAGATACCTACAGCTCTATCGCAGCAGGTATCGGAAGTTTGAAAGGTCCTTTGCATGGTGGTGCCAATATCAAGGTTATCAATATGTTCCACCACTTAAAAGAGGCAATCAAGGATTGGACCAATGTAAACGAATTGGATATTTATCTCAAGCGTATGCTCAATAAGGAGGCTTATGATAAGACGGGACTTATCTATGGTATCGGTCATGCCGTTTACACATTGAGCGATCCTCGTGCTGTAGAATTGAAGCGCTTGGCTGGTGAACTTGCCAAGGAAAAAGGTAGAGAAGATGAGTACAATTTCTTGAAATTGATAGAGCAGGAGGGAATCAAATGTTTGCAGGAGCATCGTGGAGGAAGTAAGCCTGCGTGTGCAAACCTCGATTTTTATAGTGGCTTTATCTATGAAATGATAGGTCTGCCACAAGAGATTTATACTCCAATCTTCGCAATGGCTCGTATTGTGGGCTGGACAGCACATCGTATCGAGGAACTCAACTTTGAGGGTCGTCGTATCATTCGTCCAGCTTATAAGAACATTCTTGGTGAGCTTGATTATCTGCCGCTTGATGAAAGATAAAACGGTGATTCCTTTTATTGAAATATATAAAAGCTGGCAATACTCGTAGTGGGTATTGCCAGCTTTTTTCTGATAAAAAGCCAATAAAGGATGGTAATGGCGTTTCTGCTATCTTTTTGGGGACTGTTGTAGGCAAGGTGCTTGTATTTTGTTGCTTTTTGAATGTGTTTATTGAGAGTCTACACTTTTGGTGCATAAAAAACGTTAATAATTCATGAAAATAGGGGCGTTTATTTGCTGTTCTCAAAATAATGTGATAATTTTGCATATTGAAATTACGTTTTCAGGTAAAAGATGAAAGTTGAGGTCTAGCTATAGTAAATGTTTTAAACTTAGATCTCACCGTAAGTTTAAATTAGTATTAATCAAAATGGATTGCGTTATGAGCTCCGTTTTTTATCAATTGAATTTCTTTTGGTGATGAGCGGAACAGTAAATGAAAAAATTATGGAAAAAGAGTTTGAAGATTATTGGCTAAAGCATCAAAAAAGGTTAATTTTGAAATCGCCAAAGAACTTGAGAGAAGAGTATCTTGAGTCTACGCGCTTAGATACCCCGATGGATTGGGTATGCTTTGTATTGCCGATAGCTGTTGGCATCATACTTCAGCCTAGATTGAATTTTGAAAGTGAAATTCTGTCATGGGGCGTGGTTTTGCTTGTTGTGGTTGTGCTTTTTGCGCTACTTCAGATGTTCAAGCCTTATCTGCAAAAGAAAAAGACTACGATTCAGGCATTGGATGCTATTAAGAATTTCTATTATGAACGTTATAAGAAATATGGTCTAGACAAAATTGAGTCTTGGTCATAATATAAGTTGCGACATATTCTGGATTAGAATATGTCGCAACTTTTTTTACACTATCATGAAGTCGCTCATGATATCATCAGAAACATAGAGTCCTTTAGGAGTGAGCGAGAGGTGGTCGTTCTCTATCTTCATCAGGCCGCGGGCAATATGTTTTTGAGCTTCCGAAGTTAGTTGACGGGTTAGCTCTTCTCCAAATTCTTCTGCTAC
The DNA here is from genome assembly GCF_050313615.1 of Prevotella sp. SGI.167. Classification (NCBI taxonomy): domain Bacteria; kingdom Pseudomonadati; phylum Bacteroidota; class Bacteroidia; order Bacteroidales; family Prevotellaceae; genus Prevotella; species Prevotella sp. SGI.167. The sequence goes on from NZ_JBNPLT010000007.1 coordinate 53,489, forward strand.
ATGTTTTATACTGATGCCATCGGAAGTACGTAGGGCAGTAGCGATGAGGTCGTTGTATCGGGTATTGATGTCAAGTTCTTCTTTTTCTGATGGCAATGTGCCTTGTTCTATCTTTTCGATATATTGTGCCAGTTGAGCTATGTTCCAGCTTCTTGTGGCAAAAAGTTGCCCTCCTTTATGGATGCGTTTATATGAATGGGCTGCGGCTCCGATACCTATGTATGGAGTTTCGTGCCAATAGCTGCTGTTGTGGCGTGAACGATAGCCTGGGCGGGCAAAGTTGCTGATTTCGTAATGTTCGTAGCCGGTCTTGGTAAGAAGTTGTATCAGTGTATCGTACATGTTCCGGCTCATCTCTTCATCAATTACTTCAATTTTCCCCTGTTCTAATAAACGATAGAGTGAGGTCCCCTCTTCGTACATCAAGCTATATGCTGAGATATGTTCCACATTCAGACTGATGACCTCTTGGATGTCGCTTGTCCATTGCTCGATATTTTCGCCGGGAAAGCCGAACATGAGGTCGATACTGATATTGTTGATGCCAATGTTGCGCAGACGTTCTACGGCTATTCTGACTTCTTGAGCGTTGTGGCGACGGTGTAAAAAGCGCAAACGCTCATTGCTGAAAGTTTGGGCACCCATGCTGATGCGGTTGACCGGGAGCAGTTTGAGGGTTTGGCAAAACTCTTCTGTAATATCATCAGGATTGCATTCCATCGTGATTTCCATATTGCGAGTGAAATGTCCTAGATATTTATTGATTCCATCGAATAATTTGATGAGTTGTTCGCCCGTAAGTTGACTGGGCGTACCACCTCCTAAATATACAGTTTCTATCTTTTCTCCTTCTTCCAATTCTTGATGAATAGGGCGTAGAGACATTTCTTTGATGAGTGCGTCTACGTATGCATCCCTTAGTTTGAGGGATGTAGTGCTGTAAAAACCGCAATAAATGCAGCGGCTTTCACAAAATGGGATATGTATGTATAATCCAGCCATATTTTTTTACTTCCAGTTATTCCTTCTAGCTTACCCTTATCTTCTTATATATAATAAGGTGTAAGGAGGATTTCTATATTTAACAAAATGCAAAATTACTAATATGTTTTAAAAATAGGCAACTTTTTCGATAAAACTTTTGGAAGTATCAGAAAAAAAACGTAATTTAGTACCATGAAACGGAAAAACCGCATGGTTGGACTGTTGAAAACAACTAGCAAATTTAATGTATAACCCTTAAAAATCTATAAGCGTCATGAGAGTATATCAGACAAATGAGATTAAGAACATTGCATTGCTGGGCAGTGCGGGTAGCGGCAAGACTACACTTGCCGAAAGTATGTTATTTGAAGCAGGCGTTATCAAGCGTAGAGGCTCTGTAGAAGCGAAGAATACGGTGAGCGACTACTTCCCAGTTGAGCTGGAGTATGGTTACTCTGTGTTCCCTACCGTTTTTCACGTGGAGTGGAACAACAAGAAGTTGAATATCATCGACTGCCCTGGTAGCGACGATTTCGTTGGTGGTGCAATTACATCCCTCAACGTAACCGATCAGGCAGTTATCCTTATCAATGGTCAATATGGTCCAGAGGTAGGCACCCAGAACAATTTCCGTTATACCGAGAAGTTGAGCAAGCCTGTCATCTTCCTCGTCAACCAGCTTGACTCTGACAAATGTGATTTCGATAACCTCATTGCAACTATGAAGGATATATATGGTCCTAAGTGTGTGCAGATACAATATCCTATCGAGACCGGTCCTGGCTTCAATGCTCTCATTGACGTCTTATTGATGAAAAAATATTCCTGGAAACCAGAAGGCGGTGCTCCTATCATCGAGGATATTCCTGAGGAGGAAATGGACAAGGCAATGGAACTTCATGCAGCACTCGTTGAGGCTGCTGCCGAAAACGATGAGGGCTTGATGGAGAAATTCTTCGAGAGCGAAAGCTTGACAGAGGATGAACTCCGCGAGGGAATCCGTAAGGGATTGGTTACCCGTAGTATCTTCCCAGTATTCTGTGTTTGTGCAGGTAAGTCTATGGGTGTTCATCGTTTGATGGAGTTCTTGGGCAACGTGGTGCCTTTCGTAAGCGAGATGCCTAAGTTGCACAATACCCGTGGTGAGGAAGTTGCTCCTGATACCAATGGTCCTGAGAGTGTGTATTTCTTTAAAACAGGTATGGAACCACATATCGGTGAGGTAAGTTACTTCAAGGTGATGAGTGGCTCTATTAAGAGTGGTGATGACCTGACCAATGCCGACCGTGGTTCTAAGGAACGTATCGGACAGATTTATGCCTGCGCTGGTGCCAACCGTGTACCTGTGGATCAGTTGAACGCTGGTGATATCGGTTGTACCGTGAAGATGAAGGACGTGAAGACTGGCAATACCTTGAATGGAAAGGGTGCTGAGTGGCGTTTCGATTTCATCAAGTATCCTAATCCTAAGTATTCTCGTGCTATCAAGGCTGCTAATGCCCAAGATACAGAGAAGCTGATGGCTGCCCTTATCAAAATGCGTCAGGAAGACCCTACATGGATTGTTGATCAGAGCAAGGAGTTGCGTCAGATTATCGTTCGTGGTCAGGGTGAGTTCCACCTCCGTACATTGAAGTGGCGTTTGGAAAACAACGAGAAACTCAACGTTACATTCGAGGAGCCTCGTATTCCATATCGTGAGACTATTACCAAGAAGGCTCGTGCAGACTATCGTCATAAGAAGCAGAGTGGTGGTGCTGGTCAGTTTGGTGAGGTGCACCTCATTGTTGAGCCTTATGCAGAAGGTATGCCAGATCCAACATCATTCACTTTCAACGGCCAGGAGTTCAAGATGAATATCAAGAGCCGTGAAGAGGTTTCTTTGGAGTGGGGTGGCAAGTTGGTATTCCTCAATTCTGTTGTAGGTGGTGCCATTGATGCCCGATTCATGCCTGCCATTCTTAAGGGTATTATGGACTGTATGGAACATGGTCCTTTGACTGGTTCTTATGCTCGTGACGTTCGTGTAATCGTATATGACGGAAAGATGCACCCTGTAGACAGCAACGAGTTGTCGTTCATGTTGGCTGCACGTCATGCCTTCAGCGATGCCTTCAAGCAGGCTGGTCCTAAGATTCTTGAACCTATCTATGATTTGGAAGTTTATGTTCCTGCCGACTATATGGGTGATGTAATGAGTGATCTTCAGGGACGTCGTGCTCTTATCATGGGTATGGATTCTGAGGCAGGTTATCAGAAGCTCTGTGCTAAGATACCTCTCAAGGAACTTGCAAATTACTCTATTTCTCTCAGTTCGATTACCGGTGGTCGTGCTTCGTTTACAACCAAGTTTGCCAGCTACGAGTTGGTTCCTACCGACATTCAGGGCAAGTTGATTGCTGAGCACGAGGCTGAGTTGGCAAAGGAAGATGAATAATTGAATTATTCATTTGAAATATATAAGAATACATTAGTTTGAGAATTATCTCTCTTATATAAATTAAAATTTTATGTTGATATGACCAATGAGGGGGCGTGCATGTGATATGTACGCTCCTTTTTCGTCTTTTTATGTCTGTGTTAGTTTTGTATATGAAACTAAATGATTTATTTTTAGTTAATTTGCTTAAAAACCGATTAAATAATTAACTGTTTTGTGTTAACCAATTAAGAAAATTCCTATCTTTGCCCCCATGAAGAAGAAAACGATTTGGACCATAGCCATTATTATGGGCTTTTCGTTCCTTGCTCTGCTCTTTTTGCAGTTGAGTTACATCCAGGAGATGGTTAACATGAAGAAGGAACAGTTTGACGAATCTGTCAACAGAGCCCTATATCAAGCTTCAAGAAATCTGGAGCTGAATGAAACCTTGCGCTATCTTGAAAAAGATGTCAATGAGACAGAGCGGAAGGCGGCCAAGAAGGATTCTGCGGGTACTCGTAGCGGGATGCCTGATGGTACAGTGCAGCAATCGCATCAGTACTCGGTAGTAGGAAAGGATGGTACGGTGTATTCATCCTTTGAACTGAAAACCATCGCCATTAGTCCTGGCAATATGCCTAAGGCGATGATTTTGAGAAGCGATAAGAATTCGATCAACGAAACTCAGAAGTCGTTGCAGGAAATCGTCAAGAATCGCTATGTATATCAGAAAGCGTTGTTGGACGAGGTGGTTTATTCCATTCTCTATTCTGCATCTGATAAGCCTTTGAAGGAGCGTATCAACTTCAAGCAGCTGGATCAGGACTTGAAGGCAGAGATGATGAACAATGGTATTAACATACCATATCATTTCACCGTAACTACACAGGATGGACGTGAGGTGTATCGCTGTCCAGACTATAGCGATGAGGGCGAGGAATACAGCTATTCGCAGGTACTTTTCCGTAACGACCCGCAGTCGAAGATGGGAGTTGTGAAGATTCATTTCCCTGATATGAATAGTTACATCTTCTCCAGTGTGCGCTTCATGATACCAAGTATCATCTTTACTCTGGTATTGCTGATTACCTTCATCTTTACCATTGTGGTTATCTTCCGACAGAAGAGATATACGGAAATCAAGAACGATTTCATCAACAATATGACCCATGAGCTGAAGACGCCTATTGCCAGTATCAGTCTGGCAGCACAGATGCTAAATGATTCCTCTGTTTCCAAGAGTGAACAGATGCAGAAACATTTGGGTGGGGTGATAAACGATGAGTCTAAACGACTTCGCTTCCTTGTAGAGAAAGTGCTGCAGATGAGTATGTTCGACCGTAAGAAGGCGGTATTCAAGAAGAAAGAACTCGATCTCAATGAGATGGTGGAAAACATTGCTCATTCATTTGCACTCCGTGTTGAGCATACGGGGGGTAAGGTATATACCGATATTGAAGCGATTGATTCGGGGCTCTATGTAGATGAGGTACATTTCCAGAATGTAATCTTCAATCTGATGGATAATGCGGTGAAATATCGCAAACCGGATGAGCCACTCAACATTACGATGAAAACCTGGAATGATGAAGAACATCTTTATCTCTCTATAACTGATACCGGATTGGGTATGAAGAAGGAGAATCTGAAGAAAATCTTCGATAAGTTCTATCGTGTTCATACTGGTAATGTGCATGATGTGAAGGGATTCGGTCTCGGATTGGCCTATGTGAAGAAAATCGTGGATTTGCATGATGGCGAAATCAAGGTAGAAAGTGAATTCGGCAAGGGTACTACTTTCACCATAAAACTGCCGGTAATACATAGTTAAAAAGGAAATAAATAATAGGAATATTAACAAATTAAAATGGATTAAGATATGGAAGAGACAATTAAAATCTTGCTTTGTGAGGATGATGAGAACCTGGGTATGTTGCTTCGCGAATATTTGCAGGCAAAGGGGTATTCTACAGTGTTGTGTCCTGACGGTGAGCAGGGATTCAAGGAATTTACAAAGAATAAGTATGATATAGCTGTTCTTGACGTGATGATGCCGAAGAAAGACGGTTTCACCCTGGCACAGGATATTCGACAGGCTAATGCGGATCTGCCTATCATCTTCTTGACAGCCAAGACATTGAAGGAGGATATCCTCGAAGGTTTCAAGATTGGTGCTGATGATTATATCACCAAGCCATTCTCTATGGAGGAGCTGGTATTCCGTGTAGAGGCTATCTTGCGCCGTGTACGTGGCAAGAAGACCAAGGAGAGCACTCTGTATCACATCGGCAAGTTCGTATTTGATACACAGAAGCAGCTCCTTACTATTGGTGATCAACAGACTAAGTTGACAACCAAGGAGAATGAGTTGTTGGCTCTTCTCTGTTCACATGCCAATGAAATCCTGCAGCGTGATTTTGCCCTCAAGACAATCTGGATTGATGACAACTACTTCAATGCTCGCTCTATGGATGTGTATATCACCAAACTTCGTAAGCACCTGAAGGATGATGATCAGATTGAAATCATCAATATCCATGGCAAGGGTTACAAGTTGATTGTGCCAAACCAGGATTAATAAGCCGGAAAGACAGGCAAAGTATTCTGCTGATTAAAAAGATAAGGATGAGTCGAAGCAGTCGGCTCATCCTTTTTTGATAGTATAAATATATCCCGCTACCCCAGCAAGGATAAAAAACAAACCAGCGTAGAGCATGCTGTTGTTCTTGATGTTCATCGCAAAGCTGGCAGCAAGTAGCAATACGCCCAACACAATGAAAGCCATGCCCATGGTAGGGAGAGCACGGAATGATTTCTTTAATTTCTGATTCTTCATAATCTTTACTTCTTATTTTATTTTATATATTTAATAAGGTGTAACCCTTCAAAAAGTCTTCTAAAAACTTCATAAAAGCTAAAAAGAACAAATGTTTTCTGCAAAAGTACAAAAAATATTTGGTTAATTCAAGAAAAAGTCGTACTTTTGCACCGCAATTCGTGAAAAGGATGTTTTATGGCATCTTTTACGAAGCGCAAAATATTTATTAATAACAAATTTTAATTATCAAAAGTAGTATGAATCAATACGAAACCGTTTTCATTTTGACTCCCGTTTTGTCTGATGAACAGATGAAGGAAACGGTCGCTAAGTTCGAGAAGGTACTCACCGATAATGGTGCTGAGATTCTGAACAAAGAGGCTTGGGGTTTGAAGAAGTTGGCTTACAACATCGAGAAGAAGACATCAGGCTTCTACAGCCTGGTTGAGTTCAAGGCTGAGCCAACTGTTATCGCTAAGCTCGAAACAGCTTATCGCCGCGACGAGAAAGTAATTCGTTACATGACTGTTAAACTTGACAAGTATGCTGTCGCTTACGCAGAGAAGCGTCGTGCAAAGCTTGGTAAAAAAGAGGAGGCTTAATCATGGCAGATCAGAAATCAGAAATCCGTTATTTGACCGCTCCTTCTATCGACACAAAGAAGAAGAAGTATTGCCGTTTCAAGAAGAGCGGTATTAAGTACATCGACTACAAGGATCCAGAGTTCTTGAAGAAGTTCTTGAACGAGCAGGGTAAAATCCTTCCACGTCGTATCACAGGTACATCTTTGAAGTATCAGCGCCGTGTAGCACAGGCTGTAAAGCGTGCTCGCCAGATCGCTTTGCTTCCTTACGTAACCGATTTGATGAAGTAATTTAAGGAGGAGAAGAAGAATGGAAATTATTTTGAAGCAAGATATTATCGGTCTTGGATACAAGAACGATATCGTTAATGTAAAGAGTGGTTATGGTCGTAACTTCCTTATCCCTACAGGTAAGGCTGTTATCGCTTCTCCATCTGCTAAGAAGCAGTTGGCTGAGGATTTGAAGCAGCAGGCTCACAAGCTTGAGGCTATCAAGGCTGAGGCTGTTAAGAAGGGCGAGGCTCTCAATGGCGTTGTTCTTACTATTACTGCTAAGGTTAGTGCTACTGGTCAGCTCTACGGTTCAGTTAACGCTGCAACTGTTGCTGAGGAGCTCGCTAAGAAGGGCATCGAGGTTGATCGCAAGATCGTTACTATGAAGGATGCTAAGAAGGTTGGTGAGTACGAGGCTACAGTACACTATCACAAGGAGGTTGAGGTTAAGGTTCCTGTTATCGTTGTTGCTGAGAATGCTCCTGTAGCTGCTCCAGCTGAGGCTTCTGTAGAGGCTCCTGCTGCTGAGGCTGCTGAGGAAGAGGCTCCTGCAGCTGAGTAATCCTTAATCAATCAATTTGTCATTAGTACGATAATTTTCGCACTGTAAAGCAAATTAATATAAAGAATCCCTTTTGCCGGAAGGCATTAGGGATTTTTTTTGTTTTTCTCTCCCGATTCTCAGAAAAAAATTGTATCTTTGCACCCGAATTGGAAGTATTTATAGTAAAATAGTATATTAATAATAAACTTTTAAAATAAGGATAAAAATGAAAGCATTTGTTTTCCCTGGTCAGGGTTCTCAGTTCGTAGGTATGGGTAAGGACCTCTACGACAACAACGCATTGGCAAAAGAACTTTTCGATAAGGCCGACGAGATTCTCGGCTTCAAGATTACTGATATTATGTTTGCAGGTACTGATGAGCAGTTGAAGGAAACCAAGGTTACACAGCCTGCTGTGTTCCTCCACTCTGTTATCTCTGCTCTCTGCTTGGGTGAGGAGTTCCAGCCTGCAATGGTTGCTGGTCACTCTCTCGGTGAGTTCTCTGCATTGGTAGCTGCTGGTGCAATGGCTTTCGAGGATGGTTTGAAGCTTGTTGCTGCACGTGCTAATGCTATGCAGAAGGCTTGCGAGGCTAATCCTGGTACTATGGCTGCTATCATCGGTTTGCCTGATGAGAAGGTTGAGGAAATCTGCGCTCAGGTAAGCACAGAGGGCAACGTAGTTGTTGCTGCTAACTATAACTGCCCTGGTCAGCTCGTTATTTCTGGTAATGTTGATGCTATCAATGCTGCTTGTGAGCAGTTGAAGGCTGCTGGTGCTAAGCGTGCTTTGCCTTTGAAGGTGGGCGGTGCTTTCCACTCTCCATTGATGCAGCCTGCTAAGGATGAGCTTCAGGCAGCAATCGAGAAGACTACTTTCTCTGCTCCTAAGTGCCCTGTTTATCAGAATGTAGACGGTAAGCCTCATACTGATCCTGCTGAGATTCAGCAGAACCTCATCGCTCAGCTCACAAGTTCTGTACGTTGGACTTCATCTGTTCAGGCTATGATTGCTGATGGTGCTGATGATTTCACAGAGTGTGGTCCAGGCAAGGCTTTGCAGGGTATGATTGGCCGCATCGACAAGAATGTAGCTGCTCACGGCATTGCTTAATTGAGATTTAATTATAGTCAGCGCTTTATTTTCTCAGCAAAGGCGTTGTTGGGAAGATAAAGCGTTTCATTCTTTACGTATAGACCGCTAAATGAAGGAAAAAATTATTATTTACCAGGTTCTCCCTCGACTCTTTGGCAATCAGAATACCAATTGCAAGGAGAATGGTACAATAGAAGAAAACGGTTGCGGAAAGCTTAATAACTTTACTGATGAGGTTCTGGCCCGTATTCATGACATGGGCTTTACACATATTTGGTATACAGGTGTGATTCGTCATGCCACACAGACAAACTACTCATCTTATGGAATTCCTACCCAACATGCTGAGGTGGTAAAGGGCAAGGCAGGTTCGCCATACGCCATCACCGATTATTATGACATCGATCCGGATTTGGCGGAGAATGTCAGTCTAAGAATGAAGGAGTGGGAAATGCTTATTGAGCGCACGCATAAGGCTGGTATGAAAGTTGTGATGGACTTTGTGCCAAATCATGTGGCTCGTGAGTATCATTCCATTTGCAAACCGGCAGGTGTACGAGATTTGGGAGAAGATGATGATCCTAACATGCATTTTTCTACCAAGAATAATTTCTATTATGCTTGGGGCGATTTAGATTTGAACGATGTTCGCTACTCTAAGCCGGAGTTCAAGGCTTTTCATGCCAAGGATGCCAAGATATATGAACAATATAAGGAGAGTCCTGCTAAGGCAACGGGTAACGACCGCTTTGACAACCGTCCTGGCTGCAACGACTGGTATGAGACCGTGAAACTCAACTATGGTGTAGATTATTGTGATGCGGGAGGCAGAAGCTATCATTATGAGCCTGTGCCAAATACATGGGGCAAGATGACGGATATCCTGCTTTATTGGGCAAGCAAGGGTGTAGATGGTTTCCGCTGCGATATGGCAGAGATGGTGCCTACTGCATTCTGGTCTTATGCCACACAGATATTGAAATCGAAGTATCCTCACATTGTTGTAATAGGTGAGGTATATGATCCTAACCAGTACCGCAACTATGTGAAGGCAGGTTTCGATTATCTTTATGATAAGGTGGGAATGTATGATTGCCTGCGTGGTGTGGTTCGGGGTGAGCGCCCTGCTGCCAGTATCACTCATGAATGGCAGGTGGTGGATGATATCCGCCAGCACATGCTCTATTTCCTGGAAAACCATGATGAGCAGCGCATCGCCAGCGATTTCTTCTGCGGCAATGCCATGAAGGCAATTCCTGCAGCAGCCATGAGCCTCTTCTTCCAGAAGAATCCTTTCATGCTTTATAGCGGACAGGAGTTTGGCGAGAAGGGTATGGACAAGGAGGGATTCAGCGGAAGAGATGGTCGTACCACAATATTCGACTACTGGAGTCCTTCAACTTTGGCACATGCTTATCAGGATTCTGCCGATGAGACTTTGACAGCTGAGCAGAAGTATCTGGCAGCTACCTATCGCCAGCTTCTTCGTCTTGCTAATGAAGAGAAGGCGCTTCGAGAAGGTGATACTTTCGACCTGATGTATGTGAATCCTGGTTCAGAGGGCTTTGATCCACGTACCAATTTTGCTTTCCTTCGCAAGAAGGATAATGAGGTGATGCTCATCGTGCTCAACTTTGCCCAGGAGGCTCGCCAGCTTCAGGTATGTATCCCTGGTCATGCTTTCGATTTCTTCCAGATCACTGAAGAGGAGGTTCTCGTTACCGAACTGTTCTCGGGAGGCAAGAAGAAGGTTGAGCTGAAAAAGGATGGTGTATTCCCGATATCCATGGATGCTAACGGAGTAAGAATCTATAAATTCAATGTCAAGATGGAGGAAAGTGATATTATATTGAACGAGCATCATAAGGAGGAGTTCCCTCCTGCTCATACGGCTGAGCATCTGCTCAACCAGTTGATGGTTCGTATGTTTGGTTGCGAGCGTAGCAAGAATGCCCATGTCGAGCGCAAGAAGAGTAAGATGACCTTCGTAGTCGATCACAAGCCTACCCGCCAGGAGGAAAAGGAGATTGAGACGGAGATGAATCGCCTGATAGAGCTTGATATGCCAGTAACTTACGAGTTCGTAGATCGTGATCACATTCCAGCAGAGGTGAAACTCGATCGTTTGCCTGATGATGCTAGTGATACCTTGCGTCTGGTTCGTATCGGTGATTATGATGTTTGTCCATGTATTGGCAAGCATGTACGTTCTACGGCGCAGATTGGTAAGTTTGTATTGCTCGGAACAAATTGGGATGAGCATGCCCATTCATTGCGTATTCGTTTCAAGATCGTGCAGTAGTGATAAAATATAGTAACGATATAAAAAAAGCAGCAATGGCTATACTTTTCAGTAGTAGCTATTGCTGTTTTTTTTTCTTATATAGCAAGATGTGATTTTTTCTCCTGATATAAATTGTTTATGCACCAGGGAGAATTCTTCGTTCAGCGTCTTTGAATGTCGGTTCAGCGTCTTTGAATGTCGGTTCAACGTCTTTGAACGACAGTTCAACGTCTTTGAATGACGGTTCAACGTCTTTGAATAGAAATTTATCCTATAAGAGAGAAACATTTATTGAGGTATAGATGCTTTTCTATGCCTTTTGACATCTTTGTTAGTGTCAGTCTTATCCTATAAATACGTTTCTTTGTCTGTGCTCGTCTGATGGGCACATACGGACCAACTGATGGGCATCGATGGATCAACAGACGAGCACTCACTGCTCATCACGTGAGCATTGAGTGCCCATAGTATAGAGTGATTTTTGGGCACTTTGTGCAAAAAGAGCATCAAAAGTACGTCATTTATCAGAAAAAATAGAAAGGAAAAAAATAATCTCTTGAAAGCTTGCCAGTCTCATTCCTTTTTATTATTTTTGCAACCATAAATATCAGTATATTGAAGATAAAGGCTGATATAAAGGGTAAATATCATTATAATGATAGATAAATGAATAGAAGATTATGGCAGATTTATATGAATATTCTACTCCAGAGTTGGTACGCTTGTTGGGAATGAGATTCAAAGAATATAGAATGAGATGCAATCTCACCCAGAAAGAGGTAGCCGAGCTTACGGGGCTTGGTTTGACCACCATCCACAAGTTTGAGAATGGAACAGCGGGCAATCTTTCGCTTGCCACTTTTCTTCTCTTGTTGAAGGTGGTGGGGCAGATTGATGCCATAAATGATGTGCTTCCAGAACTACCCCCTTCACCTTATTTGATGAGAAAGGATGAGAAGAAGGCACAGAGAATACGTCATACAAAACGATGATAGATGGATCAGTTCCATAGAGTCAGCGATAAATGCTCATCTCGTATCATGGGGGTTGGAGGATAAAGACAACAGTTCTTCTTCTTCTTTTGAGATAGATGGCAAAAGTTGTACAGATGTTCGCATAGAACAGGCCTACAAAGGCAACTTCCATTTGTATGCAAGCATAGATGGGCGAGGCTGTAAGTTTATTATCGGAAAGAACAAGCCCGAATATGCTTTGATTCAAGAGTTGGGATTGTCCAATCTTTCTAAATCGATGCTCAGAGATTTGGTTGCGAAATATCTGGTGAGATAGAATAAATGGGATAAAAAACAGAAAACGGCAGTTTCTTTGATAATACTTTTCTATTGTCTTCATCAATTATGAGGATAAAATCATACATAGTGCAATGTACTTGTTGTATATCAGCTATATTAACGAAGCAACAAACTTTGTAGAAAGCCTAGGTGGTGGTATCGATACTAAGGATTGGGGATATGAGAAGGACGAAGATGAGATAGAATGGATAAGACGATGCTTGCGACAAGCTACGAAGATGGTAAAATCAAGAAAGGGCAAAGGGTTAGGTCGATAACGAGAACCAGCCATTCTCTCATATAATGAAGGAGAATGGCTGGAGCGGACACATCATATTTTCTTTGTGTCTTATTGCAACCGGAATACGAAAGGATGGCTACATTCCACTTTTACGGTTTTTCCATTTATTTGTCCAGGAATCCATTTCGGCATGGCTTTGACTACTCGCATTGCCTCATTGTCCAAACTCGGACTAACAGATCGGTCTACCTCAACGTTACTTATACTGCCGTCTTTTTCCACGATAAACTTTACAACAACCCTTCCTTGAATGCCTTTTTCTTGTGCCCATACAGGATACTTAAGATTAGATGCGATAAATGTATTTAATGCATTGGTGCCACCAGGGAAAGAAGGCTGTTGGTCAACATCGTCACCATTAAATATCTTATTGCTCTCACTTTCATTTTGTTCCTTTTTTGAATAAATATCATTATCTCCCTTTTTGAACACATAAACATAGTTAGTAAGGTACTTATCTTTTAAGCCTAAATCATTGAACCTTACAGCAACAGGTTTCACCCTGCTAGAAAAAGTTATTTTTACACTATCCGCATAATCAAAAAAATCCTCTCTAATATATCCGCTGGTTCCCCCCTCTCCTCCACTTATTTCCCAACGCATATAAGGTCTTTGACTGAACAATATAGTTGAAGGACACAAATCACTAGCATAGCCTTCTGATTCTGGGTTTGTGACATAAACAAATTTGTCACAACGTAGCATTGGTAATACTATTAGATCGCCATATCGAAGTCCTTGTTCAAAGTTCGTTTTAAACTCCTTAGCAATGTCAATCGGAACCTTGTAGCGTATTTTTGTTGTTATATGTCTGAATGAAAATGTTACAGGATATTCTTCTTTGTCGGCATTATAAGTGTCTAAATTCATCCTCCAATCACTACCTTCAATGTTATTTTTAATAACATTATAGCAAATCGAATCAAATACTACCGTTGAACCTTCTTGCAAGCGTTTGTCGTAGTCTACAGTTTTCTCAAACTCTCCCTTTTCCAGCCATTTCGAAAACTCACTTCCGATTTCTTCGTTTATCCAGTATTCATCAGATTGACCATGCCAGTATTTTTTCAAGTATTCTTTCATGTATTCTGTTATATCATTACTTGTCGATGAGATATTAAGTCTTTTCTTTTGCTGTACTTTTGTCGTTGTACTTTTTCTTATGGGCACAGTTTTTCCCTTGATTACCTGCGCAGGATTCCCCGACTTTCTTATTCGAGGTGTAACCTTTCTTGTCTGAGCATTGACTGCGACAAGAACAAATAGCGCAGCCACTATCATTAAAATCGTTTTCTTCATTGCTTTATATTTTAATTGTTTTCAATCATAGAAATACATTAGATGTTCCAACCCAACTTCCACCTTGACTCCATTGTTTTCACCTCTTGAAAACCTTATGTATCTTTTTCCTTCTTCATATTCCGATTTTGCTATATAATAAGTTTGATATCCGTAACCTTTCTTTTTCAGTTCCACCTGGAATGGATTGAAATCGTAATACTCTTTATTGACTATATCCGTAACATTCAGCCCCTCACATACAAGTTTTTCAGAAACAGGTAATGTCATTATTGACTTCGCCAATTTGTTGAAATCTTCTGCATTGTTCAGTTCTAAATACAATTTTCTTGAAGCTATTGCAGGCAAAACAAAATCCTCGTATGATGCTTCGTCATCATATTCATAAACATTACCTTGTCCATCAGTCAAATACATATCGTAATTTTCGCCATCACCAATGTATTGGAAGATATAAGTGGCTTCATCGGAATCAGTAGTAGTCTCTGCCGACTCACTTATTGATGAATGCTCTTTGGCTGCTTCTTTAACGGCATTCTTTCCGAATTTATTTAACCCAAACTTACCCACACAGAGCAATATGATGACAAGTACAGGCAATAGAACTTTCCATGTTCTTCGAATAAAGGAAGGCTTCTCATCCATCTCTTCTTCACTATAATCTTCTGGTTCTTCGCTTTCTGTCTGTTGAGGGTTGCCAGACATATCGTTTGTGTCAAGCCATTCTCCGCAGTATCTGCACTTTTTTGCCACAGCGAGTATTTTCTCTCCGCAATATGGGCAACGTTTGTATTTTGAATTCATAATTCTATTGTTTTTAGTTGATTTCGTATTATATTTCTGATGAGTTGTTCTATGGCTTCTGCATTTTTACAACAATAAAGATTATAATTTTCTATAGTGTCATTCTGCTCTCCATGTAGAGCAGAAATTTGGACAACTTTGTACTGGTTTTTACTTGCCAACTCATACACCGTGTTCACGGTATCTTTAGAAGTACGTGAGGCGCACACGATAATTTCACAACCAGCATCAATAAGTTTTTCTATTGGTTCACGATTTCCCCAAGAATCTCCCACAGATGATATGCCTATACCATGCTCGACATTTTTATCTTGTACAATAGACAAGAAATCTCCTGTACTTTCAGGGTAATGTCCTGTTAGGCGGAAAAACAACTCTCTGATCGATGTCGTTTTTCCAGAATTAGCTCGTGCGCTAAGACAGATAATTGTTTTGTCAATCATACCGTTCCGTTTTTTACCAATGGCTACCATATTGGCATGATTAATAAATGGTTGGTATATATACATGAAAGCGTGGAGCCAGTCCTGTCACTCGTTCCACTTGTTAAGGCCTTCGCATTGCCCTGTTCGTCCGAAACGAGCAACGCCGAAAGCCCCACGCCAGTGTAAGTATATAGAAAGCACCCTTGACAACGAACAATAGAATCGTCCGAAGCCAATGAGAACTGTATATAATACACCCCATGAGGCGTTCCCGTTGCTTTGTCTTTGACGAACAGTTGAGAGTTTGCGAAGTTCTAACAAGTCAAAACCAAAGCGTACAGTTACGCCTTATATGTATATATGTCTGCCCAACCTCTGCCCATCGGGGCTTCCGGTATGGGTATAGACGTTACAAAGATAACACTTTTATCTTGGAAACCACTTTATTTGGCTGGAAAAGTATGATTTTAAGGTCTGATTTAACATTATTAAATATGAATATGTCAAAGAATTCCACTTTTGCGTGATTTTTCTTGCTGAAAAGTTTGTATTATCAAGGATTACTCGTTTCTTTGCACCGTCTGTTCCCACCAAGCCTCTCAACGATGCTCAAATGCGTGGGGCTTTTTTGTTTATATGGGTATATGGCAACAAGAATTCCGTTTATAAAAACATATTCCACGCCCCATGAGTTAGTGCAGCTACTCAAAACAAGAGGTATGGAGTTTTGAATCTTGGATTAAAATCTTTACTTTTCGTATCTAATCAGGCTCACACGGATCTCACGGATTCAAACTACTTCCAGCCTCTACAGCTTTTGGTTTTACAGCACCCCCTTCCAACCAGCTTTCACCAGCAGGAAGGCGGCGCCTTAATGGTTCTAAATCAAACTAAAAAAATGAAATTATTGTTTTCCAATCTCGTCCTGGGCCTTCTTCAAGGCGCGGATTCTTAACTCCTTCTCTACTCGCTTCTTCACTTCCTTCTCTATCTTGTCCTCAATAATCTGGTTGAGAGGACGGGAGAATGGATGGCAACCGTAATCGGCGTTCTCCTTCGTGTGACAGAACAACACCGTGCAAACTTCCAACAATGCCTCCAGACGAACCTCCTCGCTAGGATAATGGGTGAAAATCCAATTGGTAAAACGGACAAACTCGGAGAGCAACATATGCTCGCCCTTGTTCAAATGGGTGAAGAAACTGCGGGTCAGGTGAAACGCTTTCTTGATGTCACTCTTCTTCAACACCCAGGCACGCATGCCTTCGGTCTACTCATGATAAGTCGCCTTCTCTGAATAAATGTGCTTGGCAGACTTCACTAACTGGTTTGACAACTTGTCGAAACACTGCTCGGCAGTCTTCGACGAAATCTCAGCCGCGAGCTTCAACTTCTCAGCGGCAGAAAGTAGGATTTTCTTTTTTCATCGTTCCTTTTTAAACAAAATTAATACTTAAATTATTTATTTTTACCACAATGTGGTAATTTTCGATTTCCTATATCGCCCTTTTGTCGTAACTTTGCTGACAGTTACCGAATGGTGAACAGCGGGGTGAACACTTGCCCCAAGCATTCACCTTTTCGGCTCCGGGGTGAACCCTAATAAAAAGAACTTTGTATATACAGCGCATGCTAGAAATATAAGAGTCTCTATTATAATGGGTTATATAGTATTTTTAACACATTATTAACGCTAAAGGTTGGCATCGGGGTTCACCCTTCACCAACTTCATCGCCAAGTGTTCACCCACACTCTTTCGTAGAGTACGTTGCAAACAACAAAATAGAATATTAACAACTGATAATTTTAAAAAATGGAAAAAGAACCAAACAAAAGCATGTATGAGGCTGCTACGATGCCATCGTACTTCCCTTGTACCAAATCTTCGGAGAGCCATCCACTCGCCGACTTCCTAAAACCTACCTACATGTTCCAGCTCGACTTCGACCATGTGAAGAAGGAAGATATGGCCATAGAGAAGGAACCTATCGAGCTGAACAGCGACGCTGCCGTCGATCCTACGGATACTTTCGGGGACTAAGTATCTTACTTTCGACCCGTAAGTATGTTACTTTCAACCCGTAAGGATAATACTTTCAACCCGTAAGTATAATACTTAAACATCAAAAGCTATATGGATATAAGAAGCTATACGAAGCAGGAACTGGCTCTGCTCTATTTCCCCGATTCGTCACCCATGGTGGCAAGTGCTCATCTGATGCGTTGGATTTGTCGCAATCCCGACCTTCTGAAGAAGCTTCATGAAAGCGGATACGACAAGAACAGCAAGGAATTCACACCTATGCAAATTTCCTATATTATCTATTTTCTCGGCGAACCATAGGCTTCCAAGTATGAGAAAGTATGAGAAAGTGTGAGCAAGTATGAGAAAGTATGAAGTGGCGTTTTCAGATTTCGTATCTTTGCTTTGTCATTCAAAGAGGATGATGCTCCTGCCCCATCGGGGGTAGAAGGATACTATCACTAAATTAACCACTTTATGATTCAGTACGTGTTAAAAAAGAACATCAATGAGAAGATGCCGAATGCCTATGGCAAGTTCTTCGCCTATCCGGTCATCACTCAGACATGCGATATCTGCGTGACATGCCAACAAAAAAAGCATGGATTAAACTCCATGCTCTTTTTTGCTTTTATATTTAATCTTGTCAAAACCTTCACCATACACACCGATAACGGCACTCTGACTGACAAAGGCATGTGGATCTATCTCACTGATAAGACGGAAGATAGCAGGAGCCTGGCGCTGCTTTGCCAGCACGAACAGCATCTTCACATCCTGACCGGAATAAAAACCGCTGGCATTCACCACCGTTACTCCCCTATCAGCATCTACATTGATGCGCTTGCCTATCTCCTCATACTTCTGCGAAATGATAAAGAACTGTACGCTTCGTCTTCTGCTGTTTACCACCTGGTCGATACAGAATGCCTGAACACAAAGGACTACATAACCATATAACACCTTCTCCCAATCGTGTACCACCAGATAGCTGGAACTGATGATGAAGATGTCGCATATCATAATCACTCTACCTAAGGAAATGTCGCGATACTTGTTGATGATGGCTGCGATGATATCCGTACCACCCGTACTTCCACCAACAGAGAAACCGAGTCCGATTCCGCAGCCACAGAAAACGGCACCCAGGAAAGCAGCCCATAAAGGTTGGTTTTCCAAGAGATGAATATCGCCTAAACGACTGGAGAAGAAGGAGGTCAAGGCGGTTACCACGATGACGGCATAAACGGTCTTGACGCAGAACTTAGCTCCCAAAATCTTGAACGCACATATTAATAAGGTGGCGTTGACGATAAAATACGGAATTTGCACAGGGCAACCGGTTGCCCAATAGATAATACTGGAGATACCAGGAAGTCCGCTTGCTGTTACATTGGTTGGCAAGAGGAACACGTTCCATCCAATAGCGTAGGATATCATACCCATCGCAATCAAAACATAGTCTTGTACAGACTTCCACAAGGGTCGAGGAGAATTCATATTTAATTAATAGTTTATAATTAATAGTTTATAGGGTACTCTTACCAGAATTTCTTCTGCTGCTCTGACCACTCAAAGCCCTGAGTAGCCATTTTGGTTTCTAATGCTGCACGGTTCACATTGAAGTGATTACAAATCTCATCGAGTGTTTCAAACTCGTGGTCACGAAGCAGGAAGTTGATGGCGCTTACGAGCATCGGAACATCATTCATTGGTAACTTATCCATTTTTCAATTGATAATTAATAATTTATAATGTATAATGGAGGCACCATGCCTCTTTCGGGGTGCAAAATTACTGCAAAATTCAGACAATACCAAAAAAAATCCCAGCAATCTTTTACCGATTGCTGGGATTTTTATAAATTATTGATGATTTACGCATTCACTGCAACTGAAATCCAGTCGAAGACGAATGAGCAAATACCGAATGCTACGATACCTACGGTGCAGATAGCAAGCGCCAACTTGGTTGAGCATGCGCTCTGGAAAGTAGGAAGCGGATTATCGCTGTGCTTGATGAACATAGCCTTCACGATGAGCAGGTAGTAGTACAAGCTGATAACAGTGTTTACCAACGCGATGAATACTACGCCGTATGCCCAGGCTCCCAATGTGGTGTGGATGTCGTGTGTACCAACTGCTGCCATGAACACGAAGAACTTCGAGAACATACCGGCGAATGGAGGAATACCACCCAATGAGAACAATGCCAAGGTCATCAGGAATGCCAGACGTGGATTGGTCTTGTACAAACCATTGTAGCTGTCCATCTGAACTGTACCGTTGTTGTGCTCCTCAATAGATGAGATGATGGTGAAGACGCTCAGGTTGGCTACTACGTAAATCAATACATAGTAAGTCAGGGCGCTCACGCTCATCGCTGAGTTACCTACCACTGCCAACATGATGTAACCTGCCTGAGAGATAGAAGAGAATGCCATGAAACGCTTCAGGTCGCTCTGACGGATGGCAAACAGGTTGGCGATAGTGATAGAAAGTACAATCACGATGTAAAGCAACGCGGTCCAGTACTCTACCATTGGCTGGAACACCTTCATGAGGATAGCGCAGAGAGTAAACGCTGCAGCACCCTTAGATACTACTGACAGATAACCTGTAACTGTAGTTGGTGCACCCTGGTATGAATCGGCTGTCCAGAAGTGGAAAGGAACCAAGGAAATCTTGAAACCGAGACCACTGAAGAAGAATACCATACCGGCGATGGTCAATGGTGATGCAGAGATAACCTTTGCGATATCATCGAAGTACAAAGTACCACAAGCAGCATAGAGCAGAGAGATACCGTAGATCATCACACCACTAGAGAAAGTAGCGGTCAAAATGAACTTAGCTCCTGCCTCAGCAGAATTGTGACGGTACTTATCGAATGCTACCAAGCAAGCCATTGGCACAGATGCCATTTCAAGACCGAGGAAGAACAGGAGGAAGTGGTTGGCACTAACCATCATGTTCATACCGAGCAAGGTAGAGATAATCAGCATATAGAACTCACCCTCCTTGAAGGCTGTGTCCTTGCGGCTCAACCACTCCTTAGCCTGTACCATCACGATGAGGGTACCCAGAGCCAGGATGGTCTTCAAGACACCGGCAGCAGGACCTGTTGTGTACATGCCGCCAAATGCCTCTGTGGCTTCTGTTGGGAAGATATTGATGACGATGTGAGCCACCATCAAGAGACATACCAGAGGATTGAACCACTTACGGTCTGCGCTCTTGGAACTGCAGAAGTCAGCAATGAAAGTGATCAACAGAACTACCATCAGGGTAGCTTCTGGAATCATATTTAAAAATTGACTGTAATTCATTTCTTCTGATATTTATTACATGATTACACTAAAGATAGGACCGACAGCGTCCATGATAATCTCCTCTGCCCAGAGTGGGAACATACCGAGACCAGCAACGCAGGCGATAAGACCTGCTACAGCGATACGCTCGTCCCAGGTAGCATCGTGAAGCTTCTCCAACTTTGGATTAGGAATCTTCTGATAAAGGATCTTACCAACACAACGCAGGATGTAAACCGCTGTTACTACGATAGAGGTACATGCGATGATGGTACATACGCGATGGAATGTATCTGCATTCTGGAAGGCACCTACGAAGATAGTCATCTCGGCTACGAAACCAGAGAAACCAGGCAAACCGAGGTTAGCCAAACCAGCTACTGCATAACCTACAGAGAGGAATGGAATAATCTTCATCAAACCACCCAGATAACGTACGTCACGTGTACCAGCCTGATGGTAAATCATACCGATAACGGCGAAGAAGAGGGCGGTCATCAAACCGTGAGACAACATCTGGAGGATTGCACCAGTAGCGGCTGTCTCGGTCATCATACAGAGAGCGAAGAGCACCATACCACAGTGAGATACTGATGAGTAAGCGTTGATGTACTTCAAGTCGGTCTGCACACATGCTGACAAAGCACCATATACGATAGAGATAGTAGTCAGTACGAGGAACACCTTGATCCAGAATCCGTGAGTAGCAGCTGGCAAGAGGAACATGGCGATACGGAAGCAACCGTAACCACCAAGCTTCATCAATACACCGGCGTGCAACATAGATACGGCTGTTGGCGCACTGGCGTGACCATCAGGAGACCATGTATGGAATGGGAACAGCGCACCGAGGATACCGAAACCGATAAAGAGCAATGGGAAGAACACGTTCTGCACGCTCTCTGGAATCGCATGAGCACCATTGGTATGGTGAGCGATATCCAGGATTTCGAAGGTCTGAGCACCACTGTAGAAGTAGATTCCCAGGATACCGATAACCAAAAGGGCTGAACCACCCATCAACATCAAAGTCAACTTCATGGCTGAATACTCCTTTGCACCACTACCCCATACACCGATGAGGAGGTACATAGGAATCAGCGCAACCTCATAGAACATGAACATGGTGAACATGTCGATAGAGATGAAGAAGCCATATACACCGATGCTCAGGAGTGTGAACCAGAGGAAGTATTCCTTCTTCATTGGCTCCATCTGCCAGGAAGCAAATGTACCGGTGAACACGATGATAGAAGTCAGGAGAATCATCACCACAGAGATACCATCCACACCGAGTGAATAGTTGATGTGCAATGGTTCAAACCAAGGCACACAGTAGGTGAAGAGCATCGGAGCTTGGTCGGCTGG
Source organism: Prevotella sp. SGI.167 (assembly GCF_050313615.1). NCBI lineage: Bacteria > Pseudomonadati > Bacteroidota > Bacteroidia > Bacteroidales > Prevotellaceae > Prevotella > Prevotella sp. SGI.167. Next base: position 75,316 of record NZ_JBNPLT010000007.1, read on the forward strand.
CATTGTCTCACGAGCTTCGAGAAATGCAAACACCAAATAGATGGAGAGACCGAGCAATACGCTGGCACCTGCTACCATCACACCACGAACCTGCTTGTCGTTGCGTGCCAACCAGAGGCCGAGCAACATCAGGAGTGGTACTATGACGAATATACTTAAATTCATTTCTTTTCTATTTACTTAATTGTGAGACTTTCATTAAAGAAGTGCGAGCAGGCACAATGTCAATGCTACGGTACCGGTGAGGAACCAGATAGCATAGCTGCGAACATCACCACTCTGCCATGGGCGGATGGTTTCACCTGCCTCCTGTGTACCCCAAGCCATGAAGTTGAAGGTACCATCGATAACGCGACGGTCGAACCATGCGATTGGCTTTGAGAAGCAACCGAAGACAATCTTGTGGGTGAAGAACTGCCAAGCATCGTCGATATAGAAACGGTTCAAGGCTGCCTTGTGCAACTTAGGCATCTTCTTAGCCAAAGCGTCTGCCAATGGAGTCTTCTTAGGAGCATACATATAAGTAGCCAGACCGATACCGATGATAGCAACGATAACAGAGGTTGTTGCCACACTCATGTCGATATGGATATCGTAGCTCTGACCTGTAGCAGATACGAAGTGACCGAATGGAATCAAACCGCAGAGGCAAGAGATGATGGCAAGGAATACCAATGGACCCCACATCACGAAAGGAACCTCCTGTGGCTTGCGACGGTTCTCTGGATCCAGCTCATAGTAGCTCTGTCCCCAGAAGATGACATAGTAGAGACGGAACATATAGAATGCTGTCATACCAGCTACCACTGTCATGAACCAGCCCATAAATGGAGAGAACTGGAAGCAAGCTGAGATAATCTCATCCTTTGACCAGAAACCTGCGAATGGAGGAATACCTGCAATCGCCAAGCAACCGATGAGGAAGCAGATGTTGGTAATAGGCATATACTTGTGCAAACCGCCCATGTAATCCTTGAAGTTGCTGCCGATGATGACGATGATGGCACCAGAGCAGAGGAAGAGCAACGCCTTGAACATAGCGTGAGTAAACAGGTGGAAGATACCAGCCATGTAACCCAAACCACCATGGTGGTTATCTACTGCGAAGCAAACGCCGAGCGCTACGAGCATGTAGGCAATCTGAGAGATAGTAGAGAAAGCCAGACCACGCTTGATATCACGCTGGCAGCAAGCTACGGCTGCTGCATAGAATGCGGTGAAGGCTGCAATGTAAGCTACATAGTGAAGAGTCTCAGGAGCATACTGTACCCAGATTGGGAAGAGGCTGGCAACCTGATATACACCGGCTACAACCATGGTAGCGGCGTGGATCAACGCAGAAACAGGAGTTGGACCCTCCATCGCATCTGGCAACCAGATGTGCAATGGGAACATCGCACTCTTACCGGCACCACCGATGAACATGAGGAACAATGCAGTTGGCATTACCCAAGCTGCACCTGCCAAAGCAGAGTTGAGCTCTGGCTGAGCATTCAAGTCGTAGTTGAAGGTTCCTACATAGAAGCTGTAGAACAGGATACCGATGAGGAAGAAGAGGTCAGCGAAACGGGTTACGATGAACGCCTTCTTGCTGGCATGTACTGCAGCATGCTTTGGATAGTAGAAACCGATGAGCAGGTATGAGCAGACACCCACCAACTCCCAGAACAGATACATCTGGAAGATGTTGGTAGCTACTACCAGGCCCAACATTGACATGGTGAAGAGACTCAGGTAAGCGTAGAAACGCTGCATACCCTTCTCATATTCCTCAACCTTGTAGTTCTCATCACGCTCTGCCATATAGCCGAAGCTGTAGATGTGAACCATGAAGCTGACGGTCGTAATCACGATGAGCATCAATACGGAGATTGGGCTCAGGCGGAAACCAATGTTGAAGGTGAGCAACTCTGTAAACTTCAACCATGTGAAATTAAATACGGTAACAGTTGGGTACATACCTGTTGAGGCATCACGACCCACTGCAAAGAAGTACTCGTATGCTGTATAGACAGACATCGCGAATACACAACCCATCAATACGGTACCGATGAGTGCTGCTACCGGTCTTTTCATCTTCATACCCACAAGTCCCAGAACCAGGAAGCTCAGGAATGGCAGAAGAAGTATCAAAAATGCATAATTGTATTCCATTGTCTTTTAGAATTTCATGTTTTCAATACTGTTCACCTGGTCACTGTGATAGTTGCGGTAAACGTTGATAATAATAGCGAGCGCTACGGCTGTCTCGGCTGCTGCTACTCCGATAGAGAACAATGTGAAGAAGAAACCTTCCAACTGTCCTGGGAAGAGGATGCGGTTGAACACAGCGAAGTTCAGGTCGGCTGCATTCAATACAAGCTCGATGGAGATGAGCATGGCAACGAGGTTACGGCGTGTACAGAAGCCATAGACTCCGATGAAGAACAAGAGTGCTGAGAGCACGAAGAAATATTGTACTGGAATCATTTCTTATCCTCCTTTCTTGCGATTAAGATACCACCGATGATACATGCCAACAGGAATACAGAGATAAACTCGAATGGCAATACATAGCCATACTTGTCAGCACCTACCAGTGCAGAACCTACCTGGTCCATTGGCACCTCGGTGTCGGCTACGGTTGCAGCCATATCAATAAAGTGATTCTTCAACACGATGACTGCCAAGGTTACGAAACCAACGAGGCAGACGAGTGCGCGACCTACAATCCTGCTACCCTTGACATGCTCCACAAGACCCTGGAGAGTACGCTTTGATACCAACTGGATAGCGAAGACATAAAGCATGGTGATACCTCCGGCATATACAGAAATCTGAGCTGCACCCAGATAAGTATAGTCGAGCAGGAAGAACATGCCTGCTACACCGAAGAGCACGAACAACAGGAAGGTTGCTGCACGCATGATACGCTTGGTGAACACGCACATGATGGCTGAGCCAAGAATGACTACTGCCAAGATGACGAACATAAATAAATTTGCTGTTATCATTGTCTAAAGTCCTCCTTACTTAGTCTTGGTGTTAAACTTACCGATTTCCAATGGGGCACCACCATCGATGAGGTTAGGAAGGCTTCCGCCCTTATAAACCTCCTTGTCAAGGTGCATCACCAACTTGTTGCGGTCGAAGACTGCATTCTCGAAATCGTTGACAAACTTGATTGCACCGAAGTTACATGCGTTCACACAGAGCTCACAGAACATGCAGTCGCCCAAGTCGTACTGGTAATCTACCAGCTTGCGCTTCTTCTTGCCTGTCTCTGGGTCCTCCACCATCTCGGTTACAATCTTGATGGTATCGTTAGGGCATGACTTCTCACACAATGTACAACCCACACACTTGTAAGCCTCGTTCTCATCACGAACGAAGACCAGGCGACCACGGAAACGTGGAGATACGTGGAGTGTAGTCTTGCGGTTCTCAGGATACTGCTCTGTGCTCTTTGGTGTGAAGTACTCCTTCATGGTAGTCTTCATACCGATAGCGAGGGTCTTCAAACCCGCTGCAATACCGCCGAAATATGAATTGTTAGACATACTTTTATTTTTTGTTTATTTGTTAAGAAATAACAGAAGTTTCAAGTTGTAGAACTATTGTCTTAACTCCTTAACTTCTTTAACTCCTTTAACTCCTTAATAATATTATCCGTGGAATCCGAATGCTACGCATACTGTCATCAAGATCAGGATGACCAGTGACAATGGCATCAGATACTTCCACTCCAACTTCAGAATCTGGTCGATACGCAGACGTGGGAATGTCCAACGTACCCACATCAGGAGCCATACAACGGCGAAGGTCTTACCGAAGAACCAGATGAAACCTGGAATAAGGTTCATCAGATTGTCGAAGCCCTCGATACCGATGTTCAATGGCGCCCAACCACCGAGGAATACGGTAGAAGCGATACCAGAAATCACGAAGAGGTTGAGGTACTCTGCCAGGTAGTAGAAACCGAAGCCCATACCTGAATACTCAGTGTGGTAACCAGCGGTCAACTCACTCTCAGCCTCAGCCAAGTCGAAAGGACCACGGTTAGCCTCAGCATTACCTGCTACGAGGAATACGAGGAAAGCCAGGATAGCTGGCACATGACCCTTGATAATCAACCAGTTCCAAGCACCAGTCTGTGCCTCTACGATACCGCTTACCTGCATGGTTCCGGTAAGAACTACTGCAGAAATCAGACAGAGACCGAGAGACATCTCGTAAGAAATCATCTGTACGGCACCACGCATGGCAGATACCACAGAGTACTTGTTGTTAGATGCCCAACCTGCGAGGAACACACCCAGCACGCCGATAGAACTTACGGCTGTGATGAGGAATACACCTACGTTGAAGTCAAGAATATGTGCTCCCTTGTTCCATGGAAGGAATGAGAAAGTACCTACAGAGGCAATGATCACGAGGAATGGTGCCATGTAGTAGAGCAGCTTGTCGGCTCTATCTACGGCGAAAATCTCCTTGATCAACATCTTGAGCACGTCGGCGAATACCTGGAAGATACCCCAAGGACCTACACGCATAGGGCCAAGACGGCACTGGAAGTAGGCACACACCTTACGCTCCATGAAGATAAGTACGATTGCAATGAGGGCGTATGCTGTCAAAATGCAGATACCCACGAGCACGCACTCTATCAGAATCGACAGGAAGTCGCCCAAACCCAAGGTCTGGCGAAGCAGATTGTCGATGAATGTTGTTACTATACTAAAATCAAACATAATTATCTATCAATATCAGGGATTACGAAATCGATTGCTGCACCTGTAGTGATGAGGTCGGCGATCTTCTGACCACGGAGCATTGGATCCAAGGCTCCTGTGAGTGAGAGACCCATCGGACGCATCTTCATACGGTATGGACTCTTGTCACCCTTTGAGTCGAGATATACACCAAACTCGCCGCTGGCACCCTCTACAGAGAAGTACCACTGTCCCTCTGGAACCTTGATGATTGGCTTCTGCTTGATGTAGTACTCACCCTCAGGAATATTGTCGATCAACTGCTCGATGATGTCCAAGCTCTGATACAACTCCTGGATGTGTACATAGTAACGATCCATTGAATCGCAACCGGTAAGGGTGATTTCCTTCCACTCTACCTTGTCGTACATATCGTATGGATGACGCTTGCGGGTATCGTTCTTCCAACCTGATGCACGACCAGCAGGACCGGTTACGGCATAGTTGATACAATCCTCATAGTTCATTGGACCTACACCTTCGAGACGGTTGTGAGTAATCACGTTGTCACCGAATACGTCGAGGTATTCCTGAATCATCGGACGGAGATACTTGCAGAGGGTCTTCACGTTCTGAACGAAGTTAGGGTCGATATCTGCCTGCAGACCACCGATACGGTAGTAGTTCTGAATAAGACGGCCACCGGTTGTCTCCTCCATCACGTTCAATACGTGCTCACGGTCGCGCATACAGTAAAGGAATGCGGTCAAGGCACCCAAGTCCTGTGCGGTACAGCCGAGGTACAACAAGTGTGAGTCGATACGCTGCAACTCATCCATAATGGTGCGGATGTAGCGGATACGGTCTGAGAGTTCGATACCCATCGCCTCCTCGATAACGCCTACCAATGCGTGGCGGTGCATCATCGCAGAAAGATAGTTCAGACGGTCGGTCAATGCCAAGGTCTGTGGATAGGTCATGTTCTCCCACATCTTCTCGATACCACGGTGAATATAACCGAGGTGTGGATAGATGCGCTTCACGGTCTCACCATCAATAACAGTCTGCAATCGGAGCACACCGTGGGTAGATGGGTGGTTAGGACCGATGTTGACAACATAGTCGTTCTCATCAAAGCGACGCTTCTCTGTAGCTACCAGATGACCATCAGCACTAAGACTGTATTCTACAGTGAAATCATCCTCTGGCTCATCAGTACAAGGGAACTTGTTTGCCTCAGGACTCATATCGAAGTCCTTACGCAATGGATAGCCCTGGAAATCGGTGCGGAGGAAGAGACGGCGCATGTCTGGGTGACCCAGGAACTTGATGCCGACGAAATCGAAGACTTCACGCTCCAGGAGGTCAGCCACCTTCCAGAGATTGATAACTGTAGGAATCACATCACTGCCATCCACCTTCTTGGCGATGGTCTTTACTGAGCAGCGCTCGTTGGTCTGAGTATTCTCGAGAATATAGATACATCCGAGACCTTCCTCACCGAAGTCTTCACCGATGATGGTAACAAGGTAGTCGAAATGCTTCTCGTTCTTCAACTTCACCATTTCAGAGGCGAAATTATCAAAACTCAATTCAATATTATTCAGTTTCATGTTCTTATACCTTATTATATTAATCAGTTAGACCTTTCTGAGGGTCGAAATCCTCAGGTACTTCAGTTACGATGATAGGCTCCTTGTGTCCGAGCTTCTCGCTGTCAGAGAGGTTCTCGTTGCTCAAGCCGCGAAGACCACCCTTGCTCATAGAGAGTTCCTTCTCATCCTGAGTCATCTTGTGGTTAGCACCACCGAAGAATTTCTCAACCTTTACCTTACGCTGCAACTGCATCATACCGTAAAGGATAGCCTCAGGGCGTGGAGGACAGCCAGGGATGTAAACATCCACAGGAACCAACTCGCTGATACCACGAACCACATTGTAGCTCTTCTTGAACGGACCACCAGAGATGGTACATCCACCCACAGCTACCACATACTTAGGCTCAGCCATTTCATCATACAAACGCTTGAACACTGGTGCCATCTTATTGGTAATAGTACCGGCACACATGATCAAGTCTGCCTGACGTGGAGAGTTACGGGTTACCTCGAAACCGAAACGGGAGAAGTCGTAACGTGCACAACCTACAGCCATGAACTCGATACCACAGCAAGAGGTACCGAAGGTCAAAGACCAGAGTGAGTTACTACGTCCCCAGTTGATGGCAGCATCGAGCGAACCGACTACCACGTTAGCACCACCCTCATTGAGCTCCTGCGCAATTTTTTCGAGGGTGTCATTGTCCTTAAACTCGTCGTAAGGAATACTCTTGATAGAGGCTCTTTTGTTTACTTCCATTCCAATGCTCCTTTCCGCCAAGCGTATGCAAGGCCAAATACCAATACCAACAGGAAGAACCCGATGCTCACGAGAGCCATAGGTCCAAACTGCTTAACGACAACTGCCCATGGGTAAAGCAATACTGTCTCGATGTCAAACATCAGGAAAAGGATGGCGAAGAGGTAGTAGCCGATGTGTGATGGCAACCATGAGCTGCCACGAGTCGGAATACCGCACTCAAAAGGTTCACCCTTTACCGGATTGTATGAACGAGGACCGATCAACTTCGCAATGACATAAGCAGCCACCACCAAGGTTACAGCCGTCAGCAAAACGGTGATAAATAGTGTAAAGTTCATAAAAATTGTTATAACGTTATTTATTTAATTGCTTCTAAGCGGTTGCAAAGGTAACAAATAATTCTGAAAGAAAAGAAATTAAAAGTGTTAAATGTTAAATTCAGGGCAAAATTTATACCGAAGGTATGTCTTGCAGCTTAAAAACCACGCCCAAAAGGCATTTGTCTCTTAACTTCTTTCTAACTTCCCTAACTTCCCTTAACTTCCCTAACTCCCCTTAACTTCCCTAACTTCCCTTAACTTCCTTAACTTCCCTAACTTCCCTTAACTTCCCTAACTTCCCTTAACTTCCCCACATGCGAAAGTTAAGTATAATACATTTAGGCACGCACGTGTTCTATATTTTCCATACGCACACTGCATCCTGCATAGTTAAAGATTCTTAAATAAAAAAATGATATTCTTTGAAAAGACAGCCGAAACTGCTACCGACTATATCGTGGACTACTGGCAAGATGGTGAGGAAAGCCAAAATGTGGGATGACTTCGCCAGAAAGGTAAGCGCTCAAACCGTGAATATCGGCAAGAACAAGCAGATGTTCTGGACCTCAAAAGTATGGGTGAAAGTGCGTGAAAACAGTGTAGATTCGGAACACTGGAGAGATGCTGCCCTCTGGTGCGATATAGGCAAGAAGGGATATATCAGGAACGAACAGTTTGATAACAGGTGCGCCTTCGGACCGGGTACAACCTTCTGGTTTCCAGCAGGTACAGGAACTAAGGTTTCCCTCATGTCGTATTTCAAGATTACCACAACGACGATAGACGATTCTGTTCCTATGCTCGACAGAGAACGTACCAACATCGAGAGAAAGAAGGTGGGATTACCTTCACTCGAAGAAGAGGAGAAGGGATCTGGAACCTATATGTATGTCTATACACTTGCCACGAAGAATCCAAATCTCCGTCCTGCTATCAAGATTGTAGATGAACAGCCCGTTCTTCTACAGCCATCGGAAAAGAACAATACCTGAGGGCGTAAAGGTTTATGCTGCAACAGCAGATGAGACCCAGGATTCAACGGCCATCATCAAGAACTTAACAATGACGCTGACAGAAGTGGATGTCATCAAAGTCATCAATGCCAACAAGGGATATGTGGTGTATGGACCTGTTGGTACCTATGCCTTCCACTCCACTTCCCGTGAAAGCAATGAAGCTACCATCCTGAAGGGTAACCCAACGTCGGAATATATATCTTCCGACAACAACAACGGTTACGTCTTGTCATACAAGAGTACCTGGGGATTAGGTTTCTACAAGTACACAGGCTCGCAGTTATCGCCTTACCGTGCGTGGTTGCCACAGAACATGGTGAGCAAGCGTAATAGTGAGAATCTGGCTTTGGACAAGCAGGCCATCCATCTGGTCTTTGCCAAAGGCACTTCCGGTATTCTCCCTCCTACTATCCGGGGAGACCAGAAAGAAGAAAAGCTCTTCAACCTCTCTGGTCAGCCAGTAGGCAAAGCCGCCAAGGGGCTTGTCATCAGCCGGAAGAAAGGAAAGTTTATCAAGAGATAATTCAATTCTTTAGCTTATTGCTCCAATAAGCTATTGGGAAACAGACAAAGAGGGTGTGTCATAAAATTATGACACACCCTCTTTGTCTGTTGTATACTATTGATATGTTGTTTGAAAAGATAGTATATGTTTTTAAGATATATAGCTTCTCTGGCCGCACAACAGCTGTTGTGCGCTTGCATATCAGCTGTTGTGCGCTCGTACATCAGGTGATGTGCATGCGGTGGTCAACAGTTATGCACCAACTGTATCTAAGCTTATGACACGGTCTTTTTTACGACCATTGTTGAACCACCGGCTAAGGTTAAGTTCTTATTTGAAGAGCCCGAAGAGTTCAGCATCTATCAGATCGGTCACCTTACGGAAGTCTTCAGGATTCTCACCAAACTCCAGATTGTCACCATCAACGATGATGAGGCGACCCTTGTAACTCTTGATCCATTCTTCGTAACGGTTGTTCAAGCCCTGGAGATAGTCGATGCGGATACTCTTCTCGAAGTCTCTGCCTCGCTTCTCAATGTGCTTGACAAGCGTTGGAATACTACTCTTGATGTAAATCATCAGGTCTGGGAGCTTCACCAGACTAATCATCAGATCAAAGAGATCGGTATAATTATCGAAATCCCTATCACTCATCTTACCGAGGTCATGAAGATTAGGAACGAAGATGCGGGCATCCTCGAAGATAGTACGGTCCTGTACGATGGTCTGTTCTGAACGGGAGATTTCCACGACATCATGGAATCGCTTGTTCAAGAAATAGATTTGAAGATTGAACGCCCAGCGTTCCATATCCTGATAAAAATCAGCCAGATACGGATTATTATCTACCGGTTCGAAGTTTGCCTTCCAACCATATCTTTTGGCAAGCATCTTGGTTAATGTAGTCTTGCCACTTCCTATATTTCCTGCTATTGCTATATGCATCTTTTTTTACTTTTTTACTTTTAGTTTTGGCTTGGGGACCAGCGATGGAATCGCTGGGAATGGGGGCACAAAAGGGGGATGGCGCTTTTTACCCTTTTTTACCTTTTTACCCTTTTACTTTTTTACCTTTAAGAAAAGAGGCCGAAGAGCTTGGCATCAATCTTATCGATGATGTCACCAAACTGCTTGGGGTTGTGCTCGAAGTCGAGATTGTCTACTTCCACAATGAGCACATTGCCGGTATATTTGTTCATGATGAAATCTTCGTAGAGATTGTTGATACCTTCCAGATAATCCAGAGGCATCTTCTGCTCATAATCACGACCGCGCTTCTGGATATTCTTCACGAGGTGAGGAACTGAAGAACGGAGATAAATCATCAGTTCAGGCATCTCTACCACTTCCATCATCGACTCGAAAAGCTCCATATAAGTCTCGTAGTCGCGCTGGTCCATGTTGCCCATCTTCCGGTTGTTGGCTGCAAAGACATATACACCTTCGAAGATGGTACGGTCCTGGATGACCGTCTCCGTACTGTGCTGGATTTCGAGCAGATTCTTGAATCGCTGCTTGAGATAGAACACTTCCATGTTGAGTGCCCATCGGGGGATGTCCTTGTAATAGTCATCGATATAGGGGTTATCAGCCACGGGCTCCAAATACTTCTTCCAGCCATAGTGTTTGGCGAGCATCTTGGTCAACGTGGTCTTACCGCTACCGATGTTTCCTGCTATTGCTATATACATTTATTTTGAAAGAATAATTTACATTTAATATTTAATCATGGGGCTAGCGCCCTGCATTGACTGCAAAATTACAACAAATATTTGGGATAAACAAAAAAAGTCCCGCAGATTTCGCAAATTACGCCAATTATTATCCATATAGAATAAAAAACAGCATAATCTGCAAACTGCGGGATCAACTTATAAAATCAACTATTCATTCAGATGTGTGTTTCTGTCTAATAGTCTCGTTCGATGAGTTCGAGACACATGCGGGAGTTATGGTAAGGACATTTCCAGAAACCAGCCTTATCATCCTCCTTGTTCACCGTACCATCTTCCAGTATAGCCCAGTGCCACTCACCGTTCTTGGCGTCCAGGAGATGCTTGGCTACATAGTTCCAGCAGGAGATGGCAACCAGAAGATTCTCTTCGGTGCAGAAATACTGGTAGAGGTCGATATGGCCGATGATGTTCTCGCACTGCACCCACCACTGGCGCTGGAGATCATACTTATCTCCATCTTTCCAATGCTCGTAAACCATACTGCCATCCGGACGTAAGCCTTCATCTGCAGCATCGGCTATACGACGGATGATGTGCTCTATCTTATGCAGCAATACCTTATCGCCCAGAACAAGAGCGGTTTCGTGGAGCAGCCAGGAAGCCTCGATATCATGACCATAACTCTCGATGTTGCGCTGGCCCTCCCACTCGTCATTGAAGAAGAGGTCGAGATGATAAGTCTCCTTGTTCAGAAGCTTATCGGTGAAGATATCGAGCAGATTACGGATGCTCTTCTCCAGTTCCGGAGTCTTCCATACACGATAAAGATTGGTATATGGCTCGATGATATGCAGATGGGTATTCATCGTACGGGAACCATTCTCGTCCTTATCAGAGAGACGCATGTCGGCAATCGGATTCCATTCACGGGTCAATGCTTCGATATATCCGTTGTTCTCGGCATCAAAGGCATGCTTCTCGATGTCATGATACAAGGAGATAGCGATATCCAGTGCCTCCTTGTCGCCTGTTGCACGGGCATACTCTGAGAAACCATAGATGGCAAAGCCAATAGCATAAGTCTGCTTCTTGGTATCGAGCGGATTGCCCTGATAGTCAACACTCCAGTAGATGCCGCCATATTCCTTGTCCAGGAAATGATCACGGACATACTCCTTGGCACGGGTGGCAGCCTCAAGATATTCCGGCTTCTTCAACACACGGTAGGCAGCAGAGAACGCCCAAAGGATGCGGGCATTCATCACAGCACCTTTCTCTGCTTCAGGGTGTACCTGGTCATTACCATCTACACGACCATAAAAGCCGCCGTTTTCCTCATCTTTCACCTTGTCAATCCAATACTTGAGGATGTTGTTCTCCAGGACATCCTTCATCGTTTCTTTCAAGTTTTCCATTTTTCAAGTGATTATCAGTTGTACATCATTCTACTTCTTGATAGGGAACTTCCATGACAATACCATCAACAGGAAGGCAATGACAGCAGGGAAGAGTGAGAACAATGACCATACCATCGTGAGCACAGAGTCGGTGACACTGGCTGGGTCGATCATCGTATTACCCATCTTATCTGTTATCATGTTGGCACCTGCCCAGCCCAGGAAGAGGGCGATGAGAGAACCGGAAATGGCGGTACCAAACTTCTGGCTCATCGTACCGGAAGAGAAGATAAGACCCGTAGCTGATGTTCCGAAATGCTCGGTATGATAGTCGGCTACATCTGCATACATTGACCACATCAATGGCGAATAGATACCGATACCCATAGAGGTAAGGATAACGATAACTATCATCACCCAGATATACGACGGATTCATCGGGATGAAGAAGAAGACAACAGAGAGAACCAGACAGAGAGCTGCAGCCCAGAAGAATGCCATGCGCTTGCTGCCTACCAGACGGGTGAACCAAGGAGATACACCACCGAAAATCATACAGGTTACTTCACCGAATGCCATGAAAACGGTATAGTTGATAATCAATCCCTCGATGGTTACATTGCCATGCAGACAGTAATCAAACATATAGCCAGCTACGGCATAGCGGAATCCGTTGAAGAAGTTGGTGCAGACGGCGATGGCTGTCATATAGAGCCAAGCCTTGTTGTGAACGAGGTCGGCAAACTGCTGAAAAGAGAACTTCTCTGCACGCTTTGGCTTGAGACGTTCCTTGGTGAGGAGTCCACAAGCTAAGGTCATCACAGCAGCAATGATACCGAGTACGGCACCAATGACTGCATACTGATGAGCAGCATTTCCACCTACCATCTTCTGGAGATATGGGAAGGAAAGCAAGGTAGCAAAACCCATCGCATAAGCTCCCACCATACGGAAAGAAGAGAACTGGTTCTTCTCATCATCATCTTCGGTCATCACACCAAGCAATGAACCGTAAGGAACATTCACCATAGTATATACCGCCATCATCAGGAGATAGAGGGCATAAGCATAGATTCGCTTGCCTACAGGACCGAAGTCTGGCGTGTAGAGCAAGAGGGCGAATATCAATCCGAAAGGAATGGCACCATAGATGAGCCAAGGACGATAGGTGCCGAAACGGCTCTGGGTACGGTCAGCAAGACTACCCATCAACGGGTCGGTAACCACATCGAACATACGAGCCACAAGCATCAGCACCGCAGCATCGGCAAAAGAGAGTCCGAAGACGTTGGTAAAAAACAGAGGAAATGCAATAGACATCACCTTCCATACGATACCACCGGCAGCAGCATCACCGAGTGCATAAGCAATTTTTTCTTTTATACTAGCCATTGTTTTACTTTGAACTTTTAATTTTGAACTTTGAACTGTACGAAAAAGGGATTCGCCCCTCGTACATATTTATAATACGTACGAGGGTAAAGAATCCCTACAATCTTAATACCTATGAAAAAAATTACTTATTTAATGTTTCCTTATTCTTTGCAACTAAAGCCTTGATCTTCTCTACTGAGAACTGAGTGCGATAGTCGTCCTTTGGTGTATTCATGCAGTAATCAACCAGACGGTCGATGGTAGAAGTAGCTACATGCATACGTGTATCAGAAGAAGCATAGTAGATGAATACCTTGCCATCCTCATCTGCAATCCAACCATTGGTGAAAACAACATTCATCACATCACCGATATACTCAGGACCTTCCGGTACGAGAAGGTATCCACCTGGCTCTGCAATCACCTCTGTAGGATCCTCAAGAGATGTCATATACATATAGAGCACATAACGGAGACCGCTGGCACAGCCACGAACACCGTGAGCCAGGTGCAACCAACCCTTATCTGTCTTGATAGGATGAGGACCCTCACCGTTCTTCACCTCCTGAATGGTATGATAGTGACGGGCATTGATGATCTTCTCTTCCTTGATTTCAGCATGGGTGATATCATCAACCAATGCCCAGCCGATACCACCGCCTGAACCTGTATCGATGAAACCATCCTGTGGACGGGTATAGAAAGCATACTTGCCATCAACGAACTCTGGGTGGAGAACCACATTGCGCTGCTGACTCTTGGTCTTCAAATCAGGAAGACGCTCCCAGTTTACCAAGTCCTTGGTACGTGCGATAGCAGCTGTTGCTGTTGCAGCACTGAGGTCACCTGGCTGATCATCATCATGACGCTCTGCACAGAACACGCCATAGATGTAACCATCCTCATGAGCGGTGAGTCGCATATCATAGATATTGGTAGCAGGAACCACATCCTCTGGCATGGTGATAGGCTCATCCCAGAAGCGGAAATTGTCGATACCGTTAGGACTCTCGGCTACAGCAAAGAAACTCTTGCGGTCAGCACCCTCCACACGAACAACGAGGAGATACTTTCCGTTCCACTTGATGGCACCGGAATTGAGGGTAGCATTCATCATGATGCGCTGCATCAGATATGGGTTACTCTTCTCATCGAAGTCGTAGCGCCACTCCAATGGTGTATGTTCTGCGGTAAGGATAGGGTTCTTATACTTCTCGTAGATACCGTTTCCCCACTCTACCGGTTCATTCTTACGGCTCAACAATTCCTCATGATGAGCACGGAGAGCCTTCACTTTTTCTTGAAATGTTATCATAATATATCTTTTTTTACTTTTTTACCTTTTTATTTTTTTACCTTTACAATGTCTTTGACAAAAAGGACTTTCTTTTCGTTCTTGAATGCCTTGAAGTCATTGACGATGGCTCCATCACCTACTCCAGGGAGATAAGCTTCCTCCTGAGGTTTGTCCCAAGCATTGCGCCAGAAGAGAACGTAGCTCAACTGATACTTCTGAAGTACTGGCCAAAGAGTCTGGGTGAACCAGTTCTGCTTCTGCGAAATGCCTCGGCATCCTGTCTCGGAGAGCGCAGGAATCTTGTTGATTTTCTGGGCAGCCTGCATCATCACATCCAATGTCTCGGTAAGATTCTTCTGATAGGTGGCATCATTGTTGTCAAACTCATAGATGTCAACGCCTACCAGATCAACGAACTCATTACCCGGATAACGCTCCAAGAAAGCATCAACGTTCTTCTCGTCTCCCAAGTTTGGTGACCAAGCCCATACGATGTTGTTACACCCTGCTTCAGTAAGTCTGTGATAGGTTTTTGCGTAAAGTTGGTTGTATTGCGCAGGTGTACAACTATTGGCTCCCCACCAGAACCATCCGCCATTCATCTCATGCCACGGACGGAAGATAACGGGAACGAGTTGTCCTTTATCATTCTTCAACGAGAGGATGAAATCTGATACTTTCTTGAGCCATGCATCAAACTTCTTCTGCTGAGCACCTCCGTCAAGAACAGCAGCTACGGCATCCCCCTTCGGATCCCATGCGTTCTCTCCTGTTGCCGGATTCCATGGGTGCCAACTCAAGGTTACGATACCACCACGCTTGTGCTGTGCCAGAATCTCCTTTCTCATACGGTCGAAAGGAACGCCGTCGAGATTTTCCTTGCTGTCGAGTTCTATCTTACCGAGGTCGAATCCCATCACTGCAGGATAGTCGCCCGTAGTGAGGAGCACGTCGCTCTTTCCTTCATCCCATTTCCAGGTGGTACCATACACCGGGTCATCCTGATGACCCAACATGATACCCTTGCTTAATAATTTCTGCAACCGAGTCTTCAGCTGTCCTGCAGGTGTTTTACTGCAATCTTTCTTGCCTTTGCAGCAGGATGTATTAGCAGCCTGGACTGATGTACCAATGACACCGTCCACCTGAGCCATTGCTCCCTGCATCGCCAGCAGACAAGCTGCACTCAATAAATATTTCTTCAATACCATATCTTTATAATATTAAGTGTTAAATGTGAAGTTATTAGCATTTGAATTGGCTTTCCCTTCTGACGCCGAACGTTGTTTCTTCACTCTTCGTTCTTCACTCTTCACTTTCGAAGCTGCGCTTCGATGAATCGCTGCCATTCATCCCACTGCTCCTGATACCAAAAATGTCCTGTCATCTGATAGAGACTCAAGGTCTTAGGAGCCTTTACGCTATTGTAAAGTCCGTAAGATGATGTAGGAGGAACCACCTCGTCATTATATCCGAAGCTATACCAACCCGGACAAGTGATGCGACGGGCGAAGTTGGCACCATCATAATAGCGGGCTCCTTCGAGGCGCGCCTTCTCCAAATCAGTCAGTTTCTGCTCTTTCCAGGCAGCACCCTGTGCCTTGTCTTCCGCATAGAAGTAGTGAGGCCAACCGCCTGCAACTCCGTGAATCTCAGCCTCATAATCGCACATAGCATCATGAACAGGAGCCAGGAAAGTGATGCGCTTATCGAGAGCTGCCACTGCGATAGAAAGGAATCCACCCTGTGAAGAACCGGTCACACCTATGGTCTTGCCATTCCATTCTGGAAGGGAAGCGATATAATCCACACCACGGACAGCACCGGTTACGACTCTCTTATAAGAGTTGCGGTTCGGATTTTCGAGATTGGTATCCCAGTAACCATTCAGTTCACCATTGGCAAGATCATCATATACCTTCTGCTCCATGGTAACAGGAACACCGTGAATACCGATTTCGAGCACGATGCACTCAGCAGGAGCTGTATAGGTATCGCCAGCATAAGGGCGGACACCGGCACCAGGAACACGGAGAAGAGCAGGATATTTACCTTCCTTGACCGGAACACTCAGGATGCCATACATCTTAGAGCCCCAGCGGTTGTTGTTATAGCTGATTTCATATACATTCTTATCCTTGGTACAACGCTCTGGAAGGAGCACCTTGGTAGGATTGAGGTCATTCTGTCTTGCCTCATCCAATGCCTTCTTCCAGAAAGCATCAAAGTCTTTCGGTTCCTTGGCAAACGGCAGGATCTTTTCTGGAGAGAAACCTGCAGTACAAAGTCCCTCATAATTCTTACCATCTACATGAGCTATCACCTTGAAGCGATAGAAGCCCGGCTGCTTGAGCGCCCCACTCCATTTCATGGTTCCGTCTTTCAGAACAGCACTCTTCTTCACTTCCGGAAACATTGCCGGACCAGCTTCGTAGTCTATCTTGACGTTATCGAGAAGCGTTCCGCTTTTTCTCACATTGACGGTGAAGTTAGCTTTCTCACCTACCTTGTAGTTCCAATTCTGATGATCAGGAGTAACCGAAACCACAATGTTGTTGCCTCTGATTTGTGCGCGAAGGTTCAAAGAACCCAGCGCACTTATCAGAACACTTATAATTATTAACTTAAAAACCTTTGCATTACTATTCTTCATTTTTATGTCCATATTGTTAGTTACACTGTCAAGTTTTACGGTTGCAAAGTTAACATAAATCTTTCTATAACCCTTGTACTATTTTGCTAAATGATTACACTTTCTTTTCAAAGCATAAAAAAAAGGTGGAAAATCTAGCCGCCGCCAGATATTTCCACCCAATTATTATTAAATTAAATACGATTTACTTAACACGATTCTTCACCAATGCATCAACAATTGGAGCCTCGTCCTCAAGCCATGTATTAGTACTGCGGTCGAGCAAGCCCATCCACCAGAAAGCAGCAGTCTTATACTCATTGCACAAAGAAGTGACATAATCCGCATACTTAGCACGCTCTGTCATCTCTGGATGATCACCGAGAGCACCGAACTCACCGAAGAAATAAGGAATTCCAAGAGCACCGCACTTCTTATCTACACGATTGAAGATAGCCTTGATTTCAGCCTTCTGGTCATCACCGAAATCATAGATGTAATACTTCTCGTTTTCATCAATCTCCTTCTTGGCATCAGCACTCTCACCCTCTTTATGACGGTTTCCGTTACAGAACCAATAAGGATCATAGCTATGGAATGTAGCACAAATATGGTTTGGATGAGTATCTGTAGGAACAGCCATCGCATTGACAGAGACATCAGAAGAACCACCATCTCCATAACAAGAAATCAAAAGATTTCGATACTCATTGTTTCCACCAGTAGCTCGAACCACGTTAACGAAATCCTGCTGCAACTTATTGATAGTTTCGAATGCAATATCTCCTGCAGCTGGTACAGTCCAACTAGATTTGGCATTCAGAATTTCATTAAATGACTCAAAGATAACCTTGTCATCAAAATCTTTCATTTCTGTAGCAATCTGCTTCCAGATAGCCTGATAGATCTTGGTTACATTCTCATAGTCATTATCTGCGTGAAGCCATGCTGAGTTAGGGTCACCGCTACCATTGTTAGCACCGGCATCATGCTGGATATTAACAATGCAGTACATACCCTCATCATTAATCATTTTTACGATTTCCTTTACACGAGCCATCCATTCTACATCGATAGCATAATCCTCATCCTTGGTATAGGTCTTAGAGAACTTGGCAATGTGAGGATGCCATGTTACAGGCAAGCGAAGCGCATTGAATCCCTTAGCCTTGAGGGTCTGGATAGTTTCCTTGGTTATCTGTGGCTGTCCCCAAGCCTTTTCCCAGTCTGCAACAGTTTTCTCCTCTGGCTTCCACCAGTTTCCATAAGGACAAGAATCCATGGTGTTACCCAAGTTGTAACCGAGAACAAAATTCTCAACCATTTCCCATGCACTCTCATGACCGTCATCAATTCCGGAAATACCTGCCTGATTTACGGTAATGACCTTAGTCAGACCACCAGCTGTGATGGTAAGAGTAGAAGTACGTGGAGCTTCTGTATTCTTTTGGGTAGTGACCTTAAAATAAGAACGGTAGTTGGATGCTGTAGAATCAGAAATATTCCATCCGTAACCTTCGTGAGGAGTCACACTGATCCAGCTGGCATCTGCCTCGGGAACAGAAACTGTCCATTCTGCATCAGTATTGACACCGAGCATCACAGACGACTCACCCAAAGGCATAGAGAGAGACTCTATTGTTACACCATCATTGGTGATGGTTAATCCTGTAGCAGCATTATTATCATCGCTGTCGCTGCAGCTCATGAAGAGAGCTGCAACGAAGAGGAGTGCGAAACTAAATATATTTTTTAATTTCATAATTTTTCAGTTTTTACTTTTTTGGAATGTAAATCACACGGATATTATCAAATTTCACATCAAGCTTACCAGAAGTAGTACTCTCGTTGATGCTCTGGATGCGGAACTGATTCAAACCAACAGACTTGATAGCAGAGAAATCCTTGCCTGCATAGCAATTGAACTTGCTCAATGGAACAACGGCACGATACCACTTTTTCTTGTAGAACTTACCATTGATATCCTGAAGAACAGGACCATCAGGATAGTTACCTACCTGTGGATTAGAGTCATAACCACCATCAGGCCATTCAAAGTTGTTATACTGGTTTTCTGCATCGCCCAATGGCTGTATCAGATAACGGAGATAACCCCAATAAGAACCATTGTTGTAATCACCTGCATCATAAACATTCATGGTGAAATAAAGTTCGTCAGCCGTAGCTGAAGCAGGAATGTTATCAGAGAATGAGAAAGAATTACCACTCCAATCCTTGCGGAAATAGATCATGGTTCCCCACCACTGCTGATATTCTGTAGCAACATCAATGTGAGCATACTTACCATCGGCATTACCTGCATCCACATAAGAAGCATTTGGTCCCCAACCATTATCTGTAGCATCGCCATCGAAGGTGGTCAGGATGGTTGAATAATCGTAGAAACGGTCTACGCTAGCAGAACCTGCAGGATTGGTTATTGTCAAAACCATATTATTACCCTCTACAGCTGGTTTTTGCTTGAATGGAATAAAGATAGAGTCTTCTGATTCTGCAACAGTATAGTCACCATCAGCCTGCTTCAATACCACATTACCATAAGTAATCTGGTCAATCTGAGTAAAGTCACGACCTGTCAAAACCAAGGTCTCACCAATCTCTGGCATATCGTTAGAGCAACTATTGATTACAGGTTTGCCTGGCAAGTAGTTGAAGTTAAGATAAACTGTACCAGCTGCACACTGCAAAACCAGAGCTCCGTGCTCAGGTGCACCCTCAGGAACGGTTACACCAACGATAGAAGTTGTACGATAAGCCTGGTTTTCAGGATTGATGGCATGATCAGCCTTTTCGATATTGAAATCACAAGCAATATGATTGCCAGGAACCTCATTATCTTCCCAAACCTGTTCATCAAGTTCATCGCCTGTTACATCAGTGATATATACCTTCTCGATATCCACGAGATTGTAACCATAAACCTTCATCACATTACCAGCCTCACGAGGATAGACTGCGGCAATACGTGAAGCAATAGGACCAGGAGCCAACACCTTAAACTGGTAGGTGGCAGTACCATGAGAGGTCTCGATACGAAGTTCATCCTTCAAATCACTGTTGAAAGCAGTCAACTTAAAACCTTTTTCCTCTGTAGGAATGGTAACAATGAGACTGTGAGGAGTATTCATTGTAGAGTTGAAACTTACATTCTGGTCATTGATATATACATTACGTACATCACTGAGATTATGACCCATTACAGCAATGACCGAACCGCAACCCGCCTTGCTGAACAAGCTGTCAGCCTTAGCCGGATCACAAGCACGGATACCTGTAATCTCAGGAGTACCATAGCCTTCCTCATCATCCTTACAAGAAGTAATGGTGATGGACAACATTGCCAGCAAAAGCAATGCTAACAAGCCGAATCTATGTTTAATTATATTCTTATTCATAAGATAATTATCTATTAAATATTGTCTTTACTCTTATTTTTCTACATCCCAGGTGAAATCATAAGGCTGGGCAGGCATGCTCAAGTACTTATTCTGGATAACATCACTCTCAGGATAAGGCATGAAGATATTATTCTCAGAGAGAACAACAGGCTGATAACCTGAAACATACTTAGCAACCAACTCGTTGACATTATAGGAATATTTGTCACCAGAAGCTATGATTGTATTATCACTTTCGCTCACAGTTAATCTGTCATTCCAATATACATGTCCCTCCTCATCAGCGATGTACCAGGTTCCTGTACCAGGTGGAATCACACGATAAGAGAATGTGCCGTTAGAATTTCTATAAAGAGAATTTTCACGAATTTCAAAAGCACGATGCTGCTGACGGTTGAAGAAGTTCAACATAGTCTGTGGTTTCCAGCGATACCATGTCACCATATCCCACCAGTTGAAATACTCCATACAGAATTCGATGCGACGCTCACGGATAAGATCCTTCAATGTGATGCTTGTAGGATGAACAGCTTCAACACGAGCTCGATTATGAACGGCATCAAAAGCAGCCAAAGCCTCAGGATCAGAGGTACTCTCATTATTACCGAGAATAGCTTCAGCCTTCATCAGGTATACATCAGCCAAACGCTGGATATAGGTATTCAATGGTGAAGCCATCTGAGCAAGTGCTGCCGGCTCTACATCATTCTTTGTTCCAAGCACACCCTTCTTGCACTGCATCCAATTGTGCTTGTAGGTATAACCACCATCAGCCTTCTTGATATAGCTATAATAGCAATTTGGAGAGAACCAGGTAGCCTTGCGACGGATAGAATCGGCTGGATCTTCATTGTAATAATCAAGCATATCGCATGAAGGTGACAAGCTACCACCCCATACATTCACATCTGTTACTTCTGGGAATGCCAAATCGGAATAAGTAGCATTCATTGCACCCCACTCACCAGAGTTTGGACTAGCCCAACGCATGGCAAGAACGGTTTCACTGTTGTCATTGTTCTGAGCCTTGAAAAGATCCTCATAGTTACTCATCAGAGAATACTGGCCGCTATTGATTACCTCATCGCAAAGTTTCTTCACCTCTCGCAAAGTCTCTTCATTGCGCTGATGATCAACGGTAGAACCCTCTTCCCAACCACTCTGTGCCAGGAGAGCCTTAGCCAAGGCTGCCTTAGCTGCATATTTAGAAGGGTGATGATTGCTTCCAGCCTCAGGCAACAATTCTGCAGCCTTACGGAAGTCACGGATGATGAACTTCAGTACATCAGCCTCTGTATTCAATGGCTGGTTTGGATTCTGAACCAACTTATTGTTGTCCTCAAAAAGGATGTTGTCACCCCAACCACGGAGCAGATAGAAGTAAGCCCAACCACGCATCAGATAGCATTCGCCCTCAGCAGCTTCCTTAACTGAAGGGGTAACGCTACCAGTACAATACTCCTGCAAATTGGAAAGGGTTGCATTACTCATGGTCACAACATTATAGAGTGCAGACCAGGCAAGGCTAAGATCTTCTGTCAGGGCAGTAACCTTGAAATTAGCAAATTCTGCACTTACATATGGATTCCATCCATCATTGGCACGGAAAGATCCCATACCGATTAAGGCACGACGGTTAAAGTTAAACCATGCCTTGTTATAAAGAGGCTCCACACCTTTTCTCACAGCAGCATCCGAAGAATAATAAGTTGGCGCTGTGTAATTGCCGCTAGGTGTCTTGTCCAGGAAGTCTGAGCTACAACTGGTAGTCATAAGCGCAGAAGCTGCCAAGGCAGAAGCCAGAAATATATGTTTTGTATTCATATTATATCCTATTTTAATATATATAAATGTATATTGATTAAATCAGAGCACTTAGAACGCCAACTTCAAACCGAAGGTGTAGATTCTCTGTGATGGATAACGATAGTTATCAATATTCTGCAAGATTACACTCTGACCATTGGCACCAATCTCTGGATCATAGCCGTCGTAACCCGTGATGGTAAACAAGTTCTGAATATTACCATAGATAGACAAACTTTGGATCTGCAATGGAGCCAACCACTTCTTAGGGAAGTTGTAAGTCAGAGAGATTGACTTCAAGCGGAGATAAGAACCATCTTCTATGAAACGGCTACTTACACGGTTGTTGTCGTTCTGATTCTGACCAGCAGTACTGATACGCTGTGCTGTAGCTAAATCAGGATTGGTGACATATACATTATTAATATCTGTAGCCGAACCATTAGGGTCAATCAGACCAACCTTTGCATAACCGGCTACTTCCTTCATCATGTTACCATACTTCTCAGGATTGGTATGACCCTGACGAACATAGTTGTAGATGTCACCACCCACACTACCATTGATGAAGAAGCTAAAGTCGAAGTTCTTCCATGTAATGGTGTTGTTCAAACCGAAGGTAAAGTCTGGGTTAGGATCACCAATAAAGGTACGGTCGTTGTTATCAATCTTACCATCGCCATTGACATCCTCGAAAATATAATCACCTACCCAAATGCTGTTAGGGGCAATAGGATACATGTTGCCATCGCCATCGGCAGGACGTGGAGTAGGAACCTTGTTGCCAGCAGCATCAAGCAAGAACTCACCCTTGCTGTTCTTCTGATAGAAGTCGTCGGCTGTCTTGTACATACCGATTACATTATATCCATAGAAACGCCCTACAGGTCCACCGATCTTTGACAAAGTCAAGGTCTCTGTACCGATTTTACCAGAGATGGTGGCATCGTCACTGTTGAGGGCAGTCAACTTGTTGCGGTTGATAGAGAGCGTGGCACCTGTGCGCCAAGACCAATCGCCCTTATTGATATTCACGGTGTTCAAGGTAAACTCAATACCTTTATTCTCGATAGAACCAGTGTTCACCCAAGGAGCACTCATACCCTGCCAATCGTTATTGATGACGTATGAAGGAAGAGCTGCCTCCATCAAGAGGTTATCAGTTTTCTTCAAATAAGCATCTACGATGAATTCGATGCGGTTATCGAGGAATGCAAAGTCCATACCCACATTCCATGAGTTGGTACTTTCCCACTTCAAGTCAGGATTTGGGAAACGAGCAGGATAATAACCTGTACCCCATGCGGTTGACACATTGTTCATTGTAGCGCCATAAGCAAAAGAACCTGTGCTCTGGTTACCAACAAGACCCCATCCAAGACGAAGTTTCCAGTTGCTCAACCATTTTACATCCTTCATGAATGGCTCCTGTGTGATACGCCAAGCCAAAGCTGCAGATGGGAACCAACCCCAACGGTTGTTCTTACCGAAGGATGAAGAACCATCGGTACGAAGAGTAGCTGTCAACAGGTAACGGTCCAGGAGATTATAGTTCAAACGGCCAAAGTAAGACTCAATAGCCCATGGTGTACCATCATCACCAGAGTTGGTTGCTGTAGAAGAGTCACCAATACTCAATGAATGAAGGGTATCAGAAATATAGCCCTTGCGAGAACCAGACAGACTCTCCCAAGTACCCCATTGAGCCTCATGACCCAACATGATCTGGAAATGATTGTTCTTGAATGGATCAAAGTCATAGGTAGCATACTGCTTGAATGAGCTATATTTACTCAAGGTCTTGGTACGTGTACTCTGACTCTCTACCTTAATATTACCATAGGAATAGTCTGGAATAAAGTAGTAAGAGTTACCCCAACCACGGTTACCACCATATTCGATACGGATATTTAATCCCTTGACAGGCTTGATGTTAGCGAATACATTGTAATCCAACTGATAGTTGTTTGTACGGTTTTCCTTCATGTTAGCCTCAAAGATTGGGTTGCTGTATGAAGTATTGAAATCGTTAGCCTCAGGCACACCATAACTGCCATCAGGGTTGCGGGCAGCAACATCAGGGAACTGGTTCAAAGCAGTATTGATGACATCATTCTCAGAGAAAGTCAAGGTCTGCTTTGTATTAGAATAGGCTGTATTAAAACCAACCTGAACCCACTTATTAATATTGGTATCAAAATTTGCACGGAAGCTGGCACGTGTAAAGCCGGAACCAATACCTACACCATCCTGGTCGAGATAACCGCCAGAGAGAGAGTAATGCATGTCCTTATTACCACCACTTACGTTTATTGCATGATTCTGCATGAAAGCAGTCTGGAAGAGTTCCTTCTGCCAATTGGTTCCATCGGTCAAAAGTGAAGGATCCTTAAAGTCCTCGCGTATACCATAACCACGAGCTTCCTGACGAGCATTATAGAAATCGGCATACTCCTTAAGGTTCATCACATCAAGGTATTCAGGAATAGCCTGCCAACCGATATAACCGTCATAAGAAACCTGCGCCTTACCATCCTGACCACGCTTGGTAGTTACGAGAACGACACCATTAGAGGCACGGGAACCATAGATGGCTGTGGCTGACGCATCCTTCAAAACCTCAATAGAGGTAATATCCGAAGGGTTGATACTTGCCAATACGGAAGTATTACTGCTGGTATTACCACTTACAGGAATACCATCGATGACATAAAGAGGTTCATTACCATTAAAAGAGTTAATACCACGAATCTGCACAGAGATACCACCACCAGGAGCACCAGAGTTCTGGGTTACCTGAACACCGGCAATACGTCCCTGCATGGCTTGTTCCATACTGGTATTAACACCTTGTTTAATAGCCTTTTCATCAATGCTGGATACAGAACCTGTCAAATCTGAACGTTTCATGGTACCATAACCTACAACAACCACCTCGTTGAGCGAGTGAGTGTCTTCGGTCATCACAATACTGATTTTACCATTAGCAGGTACTTTAGCGGTTTTATTGGAATAACCAACATAAGAAATTTCAAGAGTCTGTCCTGGCTTGGCATTGATAGAGAATTTACCATCCAAGTCAGTTACAGTACCCGCACCTTTAACACCCTTGATTTTAACGGTCGCACCAATTACGGTTTCACCATTAGCATCGGTAACAGTACCTGTCACCTTACTTTGGGCGGAAGCTGTCAATGGCAACAACATCATCAAGGAGAGTGCAAGAGGTCTGCCTATGACAGACTTGCACTTAGAATTTAATCTGTTGTGACTCATAATTTATTATCTATTAAGTTTAAATTTATTTTAAAATTAGTTGTTTACCCATTAGAATAAAGGGAAGTAATTCTGTTATTCGGGTACAAAGATACTACTTTATTATCACAAATTATGATACTTTTTTGCTGATTTTATATAGCATTTTACATTTTTCTAGTTTTCTAAAGAAAAAGCAACAAAAAGAGGGTAGAGAAATTCCTCCACCCTCCTTATTTTACTTTATTTTAAAAGTTGTCCTTATTATTTTTGAACAAACTTCTTACCGTTCTGGATAACAACTCCCTTGTAAGACTTGTTCACCTTCTGACCTGCAAGGTTATAAATCGGAGCGTTAGCATTTACCTTAGAAGCAACTACTGCGTTAGAAATACCTGTTCCTGTAGTCAATTCTTCAACCGTCTTACTTGTCAGATAAACCTTAGTAACTACAATTTTTGTAACCTCAATATCATCTTTAGTATACTGCTCGCCATCAGGCTTATTAAGATTCTGGTATGCATACTGAGAAAGCTTACCCCATTTTGAGATATCTACCATATAAGTCTTAGCTTCGGTAGAAGCAGGCAAATCCTGATTAAAGTTTACATCAGCACCATCAAGAAGTTTTCCCTGAAGAGCAATCTGACCATGACCATCAACAGAAGCAATTTCAAAGACCAAAGTATTGAATGCAGAAACATCCTTATCCAACCATTTGCTATCCCAGCCATAATCTTTAGCTTTCAACTCATGAGTACCACCGGTTGCATCAATATCAAAAGTCTTTTCAATCTTATCGGCAGCAGCCTTAGCTTCTTCATATTCAGCCTCGCTTGCAAAGTAAGCAGCCTTAATGGTAATAGCACCAACAGTATTTCTATTCTGAAGAGCAACAGCATTCATCGTCTTAGAATGAGCTGCATCAAGTTTAACTGCCAAGATACCACCGGCCGGGAAAACAGTACTAGTTTCCGTACTTGTGTAATAATTTGCTCCATACTGACCTGTCGTACCATCCTTTTCATACTGTGCTATCAAATTAACTTCTGCACATGTACCAGTAGTATACTCAAATACGACATAATCGAATGCAGATTTATCAGCATACGTAGTTTCTCCGGTAGCTTCATCAGTACTACCATAATTAATACCCTTCCATTGCCACTGACCAGCAAAAGTCACCACATTGTCGGTTGCAATACTGGAAATATCAATATCCTCCTTTGCACTAACAGATAAAGCTGCAAAAGCAGCAACTACTAAAGTAAATAACTTTTTCATAAGCTCTTTATTAATTTATAGGTTTAAAAAATGTTTTTATGAATCAAATTTAAATTTTGGTTCTTTTCGATGGCAAAGATACAACAAAAACAGCGAAACAAATGATACTTTGTTGTCTAATTCCGATACTATTTTATCAAAGTACAAAATATACTATTTTTATAGCCAATATTCCTACGGTTCCCTCGTTTCAAGTGAGGCTCACTTGATTCTGGGCAGGATGTATCTGAAATTACATCGCGACGTATCTGGCGCTGCGTCGTGACGCATCTGTTACTGCGTCGGGACGTACCAGATGCTACGTCGGGACGCAATTTCGGGAACATCGGTAAGCAGAGACACTTAAACCAAAACTATACTTATTTATTATTGCTTTTCCTCTATTTTTCTAAGGTTTCGGATAGATTTTCAGGTAATCTTCCATACCTATCTCAGCACCATCTACTACACCTTTAAATATATAAGAGTCGGAGACTACTTCCTTGGCACGGTTGAAGAGCGTCATGTGAGGAAGAGGCTGCACGTTGATGTCCCAAACGTAGGGAATGAGACCAGCCTTCAGTATCTCGGCAGTAACGGAACTGTACCATGCCATCATACTTTCATCATGCAGTTTCTGATTACCCCCATAGAGAGAAGCATCCTTGCGGTTGGCACCGTATTCACCGATGACAACAGGATAACCCTTGTCCACGAACTTCTTCTTCATCTTCATCACCTGGTTGGTAATATGCTGATAGGCATCCACATTTTTATTGTTATACGAGATGGTGTTGACGGTGCGTCCCTGATCGTCAGCAGGCGCATGTCCCTTCCAGTAGAGTGCCACCTTGCCCCAATCGGCATCCTTGTCCATCAGGGTGAAGATATATGGATCATAGAAATGTACCTCTGCCATCAACCGGTTCTTTGCCGAATCCTTGAGACGGGCAATATCATAGGTATCCTTCTCAGCCAGATCTATCTCCGTCTTCGGACCCTGCATGATGAGTACACGTTTGGCATTCTTGCCACCGGTAGAACGAACGGCATCCAGGAACACCTGCTCATATTCAAGGAGTCTGTCGGCAAACTCCTTGCTGTCGGGAGCCAGCATTTCACCCTTTGCCAGTGGACTGCCCCCACCTACTCCAGGTTCATTCAATGCTGCAAAAAGTAGGCGCTGATCATAGTCCTTGAACTGATTGGCAATATTGACCCACAATTTGCGATACATCTCCTTATGTTCTGAAACATTCGCCTGATTGGTAAAAGCATCATGCTCCATCCAACCGCCATCCCAATGTTCGTTGATGATGACACAGAGTCCGGCATTGAGACCATAATCCACAATCTCCTTGATACGAAGCACCCAAGCAGGGTCTATCGTCATCTTCTCCTTGTCTACAATATGACCAGCCACCCAAGAGGTAGGAATGCGAAGGCTGTTGAACCCCAGCTTCTTCAAGCTCTGGATATAACTTTCAGTTGTCTTGTCATTCTGCCATGAAGTCTCCGACTTTAACCCGGCGTTGTTGGTAAAGATATCATTCCAATTACAAGCCTCCATCGTATTACCAAGATTAACACCTGGCGCCATATAATGTGCCAACTGGGTTGCAGTAAGTTTCATCTTCGTCATACGTCTATCAGCAGGTGCCACTTGTGCACTAGCCCATGCAAACTGGGCAGCTGCCGCTAAAATCATAACTATTTTTTTCATATTATTTATATATATATCGTTATAGTTTTATGTAGTTATACTGCAAAGATAAAGAAAAAACAGCTATAGCTATGTAGTGTTTTGTTAAACTGATACGTACAGAATGTTACAAGGGCATATTTTTGTCTTTTGGGGGAAAGAATATGTTACACAAAAAAAAGGGCGCACACCAGAAAATGTATGCCTCGATTTATCTTTGCTAGTTCACGGTGGCAAAGATAAATAATAAATAAACACGCATGGGTACTTTTATGTTAACACGGTATGTATAAAATGTTATACTATCAAGGTTTATTAAAAAAAATGCACCAAAACGTAGCATTTTATACGTTTTGATGCATTATTATTAAGTTTTCTGATACTTTTTCTTCACAGCCATTCTTTTACCCTTTCCGAAGAGAATGAAAGGCAATCAGCCCCTTCATTGGGGCTCTTAATATGAGAGCAATCTTCAGGTGATGTTCATCTTCCATCACGTTTCTGAGAGGCGATTCGAAATAGTGGGCAATGCTTCCCACGAATCCCAGTTCCAGGTTTTCTCCCAAGGAAACATCCCAAGCTTTCACTCCCGACGTCAACCTGCTGATGTCCTCAACGCTGGCCTTCACATAATCAATATAAGGAAGTAGATTGTTACGGTAAAACAAGTCAAAGCTACTTAATATCATCCGGTAGAGCGCCATGGCTTCGTTCAGCTCATCGCTACCGTTTTCATGTTTCTCTCCCTCGGCTATCTGCTGGGAAATGAAAGGACAGATAGAAGCCAGAAAGCGATTGGCTAAAGGCTCTTTATATACCTTATTAATAATAGTAGGGTAATCAAGTCCTGACCATGCCAGATATTTCTCCTTGAGAGAAGCAGGAAGTGTTCCCTTGAAGATACCATTCAGAAACAGCTTACCCAATACAGCTCCACTACCCTCATCCCCCAGGATGTAACCCAGCGGCGGAGTATTCATAACGATGTTCTTTCCATCATAAAGACAACTGTTGGCACCTGTACCCAAGATACAGGCAATACCCGGTTTATCACCAAACAGAGCACGAGCAGCACCCAACATATCACCTTCCACTTCTACCCTAGCTTCCGGGAAAGACTGCTGCAACAAGGACTGCATACGAGGTTTCATCGCCTCAGTTACACCACTGCCATAAAAGAACACTTCCTGAGGCTGCTCGTTCAACACTAGTTTATCACAGAGAATCTGCAATATATCAGCATCACTCTGATGAATCGGATTGATGCCTTGAGTATTACAAGTCATCAACACATCCCCCTGGTCACTTATCAATGCCCAATCGGTCTTGGTACTACCACTATCTGCTATCAGTTTCATCTTCGACTATTCTATTAATCAATACTATTTCTTCCTTAGAACATTCATCCAAGTAACGTCTAAGACACTGCAAATTTACAGAATTTCATTGAAATATCATCATAATAAATTGAAAAAGATACGCCCCAAAGGATAATATCTCAAAAAAGGTTCATGAATCTTTGCTTTTCTCTTCTTTTTTTAATAACTTTGCAGTCAATAACAATAAAACACGTATAATTATGGCAACATTCATAGCAGGACCATGCGTCATCGAGTCGATGGAACTACTGGACACAGTAGCTCAGGAACTCGTTCGCATCAACCAGAAGTTAGGAACCGACATTATATTCAAAGCATCATTTGACAAGGCAAACCGAACCAGCATCCACTCTTTCCGTGGTCCTGGTATGGAAAAGGGTCTACAGATGCTCAGCGATATCAAGTCAAAGTATGGACTTCGCATCACCACAGATATTCATGAGAGTTATCAGGCTGAGGCTGTAGGCAAAGTATGCGATATTCTCCAGATACCAGCCTTCCTCTGCCGACAGACCGATCTTTTGGTTTCTGCTGCTAAAACGGGTAAGATTGTCAACATCAAGAAGGCACAGTTCCTGAGCGGAAGAGATATGAAATATCCTGTAGAAAAAGCTTTGGACAGCGGTGCCAAGGAAGTATGGCTCACCGAGCGCGGCAACTGCTTCGGATACAATAATCTCGTAGTAGACTTCCGCAACATTCCAGACATGAAGGAGATTGTTCCTAATGTCATCATGGACTGCACTCACAGTGTGCAGCGACCAAGCGCTGGCGATGGCAAAACCGTGGGCGACCGCAAGTTCGTACCAGCCATGGCCATGGCAGCCAAGGCATTCGGCGCAACCGGTTACTTCTTTGAGGCACACCCAGACCCAGATCAGGGAAAAAGTGACGCTGCCAATATGCTGGAATTAGACAAGCTGGAGGCTCTCATAGCTGATTTGCTCGCTTAACAAAGTATATTAATTAACTTGTCTAAGTATATTAGTTTACTTGTCTAAGTATATTAGTTTACTTGTCTAAGTATATTAGTTTGCTTGTCTAAGTATATTAGTTTGCTTGTCTAAGTATATTAGTTCCATTCAATAAAGAACATTTATTTTAGAAAATAATGAATCACAAGATAAACGATATTGACAACATGACAGTCCGCTCGTATGGAGAGCAAGCCCTTCGTGACGAAGCTCAAGCCATACTCGATCAAATTTCCTATATGGATAGTAATTTTGAGAAGGCAGTAGATATGATGTATCATTGCGAAGGAAAGATTATCGTAACCGGTGTAGGCAAAAGTGGACACATAGGTGCCAAGATTGCAGCTACTCTGGCATCAACAGGTACACCTGCCTTCTATATCAATCCTCTGGATGTATATCACGGTGATTTAGGCGTAATGACAGATAAAGACGTAGTTCTGGCACTGAGCAACAGTGGCCAGACCGATGAGTTGCTTCGCTTCATTCCAATGGTACTCCACATGAATGTGCCTATTATTTCGATTACGGGAAATCCCAATTCCTTGTTGGCGAAATATTCCAATCACCATATCACGGTAAAGGTAAAGAAGGAAGCTTGTCCGCTGAACCTTGCTCCAACCAGCAGTACCACTGCGGCTTTGGCGATGGGAGATGCCTTGGCAATAGCACTGATGCAGGTACGCCACTTCAAGCCGCGCGACTTTGCACAGTTCCATCCTGGTGGCGAATTAGGTAAGCGTCTCCTGACTACCGCAGAAGATGTGATGCGCAGCGACGATATGCCAATCATCCCTAAGGAGATGCACCTGGGCGAGGCTATCATCCACGTCAGCAAGGGCAAACTGGGATTGGGAATCTCGCTTGATGAAGACAATCGTGTCATCGGATTGATTACTGATGGCGATATCCGCCGTGCCATGGAGAAATGGC
Organism: Prevotella sp. SGI.167; assembly: GCF_050313615.1. Classification (NCBI taxonomy): domain Bacteria; kingdom Pseudomonadati; phylum Bacteroidota; class Bacteroidia; order Bacteroidales; family Prevotellaceae; genus Prevotella; species Prevotella sp. SGI.167. The sequence goes on from NZ_JBNPLT010000007.1 coordinate 107,316, forward strand.
AGGCTGAGTTCTTCAACAAGACGGTGAACGACATCATGACCACCACTCCTAAGATGGTGACTCCGAAGACCAAGATTTCGGAAATTCAGCGCATTATGCATAAGTACAAGGTACATACAGTACTCGTAGTAGATAAGGATAATCATTTGAAAGGCATCGTTGATCACTATGCCTGCATGGTGTGATTTTAATTAATAATTTATAATTAATAATTTATAATTAATAATTTATAGCAAATAGATTATTAGGAGTTGACATGAGACTCATAGAGATAATAACAACGATAACACTGATGCTTGCCAGTTCGCTGTGCAGCGCACAGACCAGCGATTCATTGATAGTTAATCAGCTTCGTGGGAAAGGTGTGAGTTTTTCTCACGATAATTCTGTTACGCTCCTGATGAGCGGACAGGAGAAATTTGATGATATGTTTCAGGCAATCCGTCAAGCCAAACACAGCATTCATCTGGAATACTTCAACTTCCGCAACGACAGCATCGCCTCCCTACTCTTCGACCTCCTGGCTGAGAAGGCAAAGGAGGGTGTAAAGGTAAGAGCCTTGTATGACGGATTCGGAAACTCATCCAACAACAAGCCATTGCGCAAACGGCATCTCAAGAGAATACGTGCCAATGGCATTGAAATATATGAATACAAACCGGTTAAGTTTCCATGGGTACATGCCATCTTCAACCGTGATCACCGTAAAATCGTGGTCATTGATGGACAGATTGCATATACAGGAGGTATGAACGTTGCCGACTATTATATCAATGGTACAGAAGTAGTAGGCGAATGGCATGACATGCACTGCCGCATTGATGGTAGCGAGGTGAATACCCTGCAAAAGATATTCCTCAAGATGTGGAACAAGGTTAGCGGTCAGCATATTGACGGCGAAGAGTTTTACCGCAAGGAGAAAAAAGATTATCTGGTAGAGAATCTCAAACCCGACACCACTGCTACCGCCTATCATAAAACGGTAGGCATCATTAACCGTGAGCCCCATATCACCAAGGATATCATCCGCTATTTCTATGTGAACGCCATCAACGACGCACAGGATAGCATCAAGCTCATCAGTCCTTACTTCACCCTAAGCCACAAACTGAAGAAAGCACTGAAGAATGCAGTAAAAAGAGGCGTAAAGGTAGAAATCATGCTCTCTACCAAGAGCGATATTCCATTGACTCCAGATTGCGGTTTCTATAATGCCCATAAGCTGATGAAGGCTGGTTGCCATGTATGGATGTACACACCAGGCTTCCATCATACCAAGATTATCATGGTAGATGGAAAGTTCTGTACGGTGGGCAGCGCCAATCTCAATGCCAGAAGCCTTAGATGGGATTACGAAGAGAATGCTGTAATTGTAGACCCTTACACTACAGACCAGCTGGTAAAGCTCTTCGATGGAGAGAAGAAAGACAGTTTCCTGCTCAACGAAAAGAACTGGAGAGAATGGCGCACGGGGTGGCAGAGATTCAAGGGATGGTTTGCAGCCACCTTCCTGACCCCTTTCCTATAAATATATAAAAAAGAAGATATAATGAATGAAGAAATGATGAAAGCAATGGCAGGGAAATCAATGCCCGAACTAGCCATTGTAGATAATAATACGCTGGCAGCATTGGGACTGAAAAGTCTGCTGGAAAGCGCTATTCCGATGGTAAGAATCAAAACCTTCGGTACATTCGGTGAATTTGAATCGAGTGTACCCGAGCGATTCATGCACTATTTTGTAGCAATGCCTATCGTATTGGCGCATCGCTACTTCTTCATTGACGAAAAGCATCGCCATCATACCATCGTACTGACTCCCAGTTACGATCCCAACTCGCAACTGCAAGGTTTCCACTGTATCTGTACCAACGTACCAGAAACGCAACTGATCAAGGAACTGATGAGTCTGCAACATTCAGGTCACCCCCATGGTGAACATATTCCGATGATGGGCGACTCATCTCCAAAAGAAAAAGTGTTGACTGATAGAGAAATCGAAGTTCTGTCCCTGATAGCACAAGGCAAAATCAACAAAGAAATTGCCGATCAACTATGTATCGGACTCACTACCGTGATTACTCATCGCAAGAATATCCAGGAAAAATTAGGAATTAAAAACGTTTCTTCACTCACTATCTATGCCGTGATGCATGGATATGTGGACATCAACAAAATCTAAACGAGCAAAATTATCCTCTTAAATGGTGACGACAAGATTTCACATACTTAAATATAATGATAGTGCCTTCCTCACAGCTTGTGGGGAAGGCACTATCATTTTATAAAAAATAACATTTCAATGATGACTGTTCCTAAGGAAAAACTAGAGTTTCACAGTAGAAATGTCAACCAGATTGTTCACGATGGCATAAATTGTCAAGCCTGCAGGAGAATGAATCTGAAGCTTTCGGGCGATATTTCTGCGGTGAGTGATTACCGTGTTGATAGATATAAAAAGATGATCCGCAATCTCCTTATTGGTCATACCCTGAACCAAGGCTACAATCACATCTTTCTCACGATCGCTCAACTGTTCATCGCTCATCGGTGTCTGGTTAATCATGTTCGAAATCTTTGCACTCACATCATTCTGCTTCAATTTAAGTTCAGCATTTCTCACGGCAGGAATAAAGATTTCTTCCTCCACCTCAGAGTGATGCTTCAACCATACCTCATTGTTATATATATCATAGAGGGTAGCACTCAGCTGGTTGTTATGCAGTCCATCCGAAGGCAGATACTTGATGATGATGCTCTTCAACTCCTTCAACTTTAAGTCCACCTGAGCATGATGCTTCGAGAAGGTCTCTATATCGAAGTTCGCACTGGCATTACCATCGATAAGTGTCTGAACATAAGGAAATACCATCTTTTCCTCATACTTCATGTGATTGGTGATGCTATGGGCATAATCATCATAAAGCTTGAGGATAAGGCGTGCCAGATTATCCTTTTCATCCAGCGCTTCAACCAGTTCCTTACGGATCAACGGCAACTGGAAATCTATGTAATAGGCATGCGATGCTTTGAGATAATGCAAGAGGGTCGGCAGCGACAGGCGGTCGGCATTGTCATACTCCTTGTAACCATTAATCGTCAGGTTTACCACGGACAGGAAAGTATAGGTATCCACCTTCTGCTCGTCGCAAACTTCACGCACAGTCTTGTCGCCAAAGCCCAGGTTGATGCCGAAGCTACCGAGGCTCTGCAAGATATTGTAATTGTCTCTAATGATGCTGATCATCTTGTCGTCAGCTTCATACATCTTCTGATTTTTCATCTTCTTTTATCCTTAAATGAAAACATCCTTGTATCAAGAACATTCATAATGTTTCTATTTCGGCTGCAAATATACTAAAAAGTTTTGAAACTCGCAATACCTAGAAATGGGGATGCCACAGTTTACCGATTTTTAGGTATTGCAAGATTTTTTAAAACTCCGTACCTTTGCACCCGAAATCGAGAAAGAGCGCAGTGATGATTGCCACTCCCGAGCGGCAGAGCTGCGTAATTCCTTATTAAGCTATTGGGCTTTAAGGAGATACTAGGCCTCTAAAGTGTCGAGACCGCAAACAGACATCTGCGCTCTTTTCTTTATTATACTAAGGATTATACGATAACAATAAATTCAAAATAATAAAGATGAACAGTTTAAGAATTGGATTGATGTCCGCTGCCCTGGTTGCCGGTTTGGCAACGGCAAGTGCACAAACTGTGGCTGCCGATAGTGTGATGCAGCATGTAAACGGCAAGCGCATCGACAACTACTGCATCAAGGGCTTACGCATCGGTCTGAGCGGATACTATGGTCATGCCATCGGCAACTCTTACCCAAACAACAAGGATGGAGCAGAATCTAAGTACAAAGGTGTGGTAGCTATCGGAGCCATCGACTTCACATACAATAATTATAACTGGATTGTACGCGGTCAGGCAGACTATGGTTACCTGAGTGATGCAAAACAGTTGAAGTACTTTACTAATCGTCTAAATGGTCTCTCTCCATTCCATCACTCAGCATTTGTCAGCAAGAATGCTTTTGCATACGGAATCGAGGCTGGCTACAATGTTTTCTCACAAATTGAAAAACTCCGTCAGGACAACCAGAAGCTGTATCTCTTTGGCCGTTATGAGCACTATAATCCATACGCTTCCAAAACCAAAAATACATCATACGACTACACAAACGTACAGCGTATGGCAGTTGGTATCAATTACTATCCAGTAAAACAGATTGTAGTAAAGGCAGAATACCATCACAGAGGCTCCACGTAAGGGTCTTGGCCCAGCATGGGTTCGCAGCAGTTGTATCCACTGCCATCCTAACTATGGTCATGGTAAGGTCCAGAACCAGTATCAGGCAGACCTGTTCGGCAACGGCTATCTGCTCGTAATTTATCACCCTACAGCAGGTACTACCGCTGACGGAAAGGCTTACGCAGCAGAAAGTTTATCAGAATGAGGCGGAACACGTAGAGTTGAATCCAGGCATGTGGGACAAGGCAAAGAATGATTGGGCTTCAGGTGCCTGGTACACTTTGGCAGATGGAACCAAGAAGGTGAAGAAGTTTACCTATGCCATGACCCGTGCTTCCCTGCAGGATGGAGCAGGTGCCAATGCCATATAGAACATCACCAACGTAACACGTTCCGACCGTCATTACCTCTATACCAGTCCAGCTTGGGCAAAGTATCAGAGCGAAGACCCAGAAGTAATCAGTTATATCAAGAAGCATGGTGCTGACGAATCTTCTGTACTCCACCCATACTATGCAGATGGAACTGACGAAGGTATCAAGGAGAGAGTAAACGAGATTCTGAGCTGTAACAATGCAGCCAAGTCAGCTACTTTCGAGAAATACCTATTGAATGGTGCTCCTTACAATGGCGAGGAAGAGATGAGCGACAAGGATTACTATGACTTCATGGTATGGCATCGTGGTCTTGCCGTGCCTCGTGCCCGCAACCTGAACGACAAGCAGGTACAGGAGGGCAAAAAACTCTTCATGAGTTGGGGATGCGCCAGCTGTCACAAGCCATCTTGGAAGACAGGTGATGACAACTACGTAACATCCAAATATCTTGCCGACAAGAAGTTGCCTCGCTATCAGAATCAGACCATCTATCCATATTCTGATTTCGTTCAGCACAAGCTCTATATGATGAACGACATCCACGGATCATGGTGCCGCACCACTCCACTCTGGGGCCGTGGCTTGAGCTACGTGAATACAGGTGCCGAAGACCGCCTGCACGACTGCCGTGCCCGCAACGAGGTGGAAGCCATCATGTGGCACTGCTACAGCAAGAAGAGTCATGCCTACAGTGCAGCCATGAACTTCTACAAGGCACCTAAGAGTGAGCGTGATGCTGTGGTCAAGTTCCTGCGTTCTATTTAAAATCATCTTATCAATTAAGAATATCAGGCAGCCAGGTACCTTATCCAGATACCTGGCTGTTTTAAAATGTATGACTAAAAAACATCTGGATAAGTTTGCTTATCTCAGAATTATATCGTAATTTTGCAGCAAGATTACACTAGAAAGATTTCAAAACGAACAATGATTAAAAAGATATTATTCATCCTCTACATACTGATACTCGTATGCATGGCAGTAGCCAGCATCGTAGAGAAAATAGAAGGCACGGATTATGTCCATGCCCATTATTATGGAACCTGGTGGTTTATCCTGATTTGGGCAGCACTAGCCGCACTGGGCATTTTCTATATCATCCAGCGAAAGGTGAAAGCTGTTTCTACCTGGGCGCTCCATCTTTCCTTCGTCATCATCCTCGCTGGTGCCTTCATCACACATGTCAACGGCAAGCAGGGAATGATGCATCTTCGCATCGGAGAACCTTCGGATATTTATTTTTCCAACAATCCAGGAGAAGGTATCAAGCAGAGAAAACTGCCTTTCACTCTGAGTCTTCAGAAGTTTGACATCCATCTATATGAAGGCACGAACAATATCAAGGATTATTCCTCGCAATTCAGAGTAACGGATGGCAATGAGATGGAGGAGGCAAAGGTATCGCTCAATAAAATCTATACCCACGGCTCTTACCGGTTCTATCAGGCATCCTATGACGAGGATGAGATGGGAAGCGTTCTTGCCATCAATTCCGACCCTTTCGGTATTCCGGTAACGTATTGTGGCTATTTCCTGCTTTTCGTTTCACTGATCTGGATACTTCTAGATACAAAGGGTGGATACAGGAAGCTGCTCAAGCGTTCATATCAGCAGTTCAGAAATCTTTTAATGGTCGTATTCTGTCTTGTAGAAATAGGATTCATCTTCCTGATTTATCATTTCAGCCACATCGATTTTTCTACAGGTGAGCGTGCACCGATATTAAACAGTCCTTATTTCTGCGTGCACGTCAGTGTCATCATGATGAGTTATGTACTTCTGATACTCACCTGTCTCTGTGGTATTCTGGGCATCTGCTGGCGTTCCCGCCGGGAAAGAATGCGGGATTTGAGCCGTCTTTTCCTCTACCCTGCCCTAACAACTATGGGATTCGGCATTTTCATCGGTGCCATCTGGGCGAATGTCAGCTGGGGAAACTATTGGAGTTGGGATAGCAAGGAGACATGGGCACTCATCACCTTCATGATTTATGCCGTGGTGGTACATACACAAAGCTTGCCGGTCTTCCGCAAGCCGCTGGTGTATCACATCTATATCACCCTGGCTTTCATGAGCATTGCCATGACATACTTCGGAGTAAATTACTTCCTTACGGGTATGCACTCATATGCATAAAAAAATGCAATAGGCTTCAATGGCAAATGAAGCCTAATGCATTGTCCAATGAAAGTAGTTGCATGTACTCATGCAACTACTTTCGTTTTTGATTGCTTCTTCTACCATATTTTATTCCACAAAAACAGATCGCCAAAGACTGTAGCGGGCTTCGGGATTCAACTGCTCCAACTGCTGGAAGATGGCTTGCATATCCGAACGGCGGGTAGTCTCTTCGTAAGGACACAACGTCTTCTGCTTAGTGAAATGCAACTCTTCTGCCACCTGACGGATATCCGCCTCATGCACCAGACAAAGGGGGCGGATGATGGTGAGCGGATAATGTTTTAAAGGAAGACTGGGCTGCATGGTGGAATGAGAACCCTCGAAGGTGATATTCATCAGCAGGGTGACGAGGATATCATCCATGTGATGGGCCAAGGCTATCTTGTTAAAACCATTATTTACAGCAAACTCGAAGAGCGTCTTGCGTCGGTTCCAGGCACAGAGGAAGCAACGGGTCTTGCGGGGATCGGTGGATTCATCGAAAGAACTGTGCAGAATATGGAGCCGGATGCCATTCTCATCACAGAAATCCTGAAGATAAGAGCGGTCAGTCTCGTAAGGAATATTATCCATGATGATATGAGCTGCTTCCACTTCTATATGCGGTTTGAAGATACGGGCACGCTGAGCCAGCAGCCTAACCAGTTCCAGGGAATCCTTACCGCCACTCAAAGCAATGAGAATGCGATCACCATCTTCCAGAAGATGATAATCCACACAGCCCTTGTTGAAACGCTTTAATACTTTCTGTTCTGCCTTTATCATATTATTTAGAAAAAAAAGCCGTACCCTATAAAAAGAGCACGGCTTTATCAAGATACATTCCCCAACCAACGGTAAGGAAACGACAATTTAAACTTCAATATTCTCAAAAATTACTTAGCGTAAGCTACGCTACGTGTCTCACGAATGACGGTAATCTTAACCTGACCAGGATAAGTCATCTCATTCTGAATCTTGGTAGCAATCTCGTCTGAGAGCTTGATACTCTGCTCATCAGTCATCTTGTCTGCACCAACGATAACACGAAGCTCACGACCAGCCTGGATAGCATAAGTCTTGGTTACACCAGGATAACTCATGGCAATTGCCTCCAGATCGTTCAAACGCTTGATGTAAGCCTCAACAATCTCACGACGTGCACCAGGACGGGCACCAGAGATAGCATCACATACCTGAACGATAGGAGCCAACAAGGTGTTCATCTCCATCTCATCATGGTGAGCACCAATGGCATTACAGATATCTGGCTTTTCCTTATACTTCTCAGCTATCTTGGCACCATACAATGCGTGTGGCAACTCGCTCTCCTCATCAGGTACCTTGCCAATATCGTGCAAAAGACCGGCACGCTTAGCCTTCTTAGGATTCAAGCCCAACTCAGAAGCCATGACAGCACAGAGATTAGCAGTTTCACGAGCATGCTGCAAAAGGTTCTGACCATAAGAAGAACGATACTTCATCTTACCTACGATGCGAATCAACTCAGGATGCAAGCCATGGATGCCGAGGTCAATAGCAGTACGCTTACCAGTCTCGATAATCTCATTCTCCAACTGCTTCTTCACCTTGGCAACTACCTCCTCGATACGGGCTGGGTGAATACGACCGTCAGCAACCAACTGATGGAGAGCCAGACGGCAAACCTCACGACGCACTGGATCGAAAGCAGAAATAACGATAGCCTCAGGAGTATCATCCACTACGATTTCTACACCGGTAGCAGCCTCCAATGCACGGATATTACGACCTTCACGACCGATGATACGGCCCTTCACCTCATCGTTATCAATATGGAATACACTGACAGAGTTCTCGATAGCAGTCTCCGTAGCCACGCGCTGGATAGTCTGGATAACGATTTTCTTAGCCTGCTGGTTAGCATTCAGCTTAGCATCATCAATAATTTCATTGATATAGCTGGCAGCATCAAGACGCGCCTGATCCTTCAAACTCTCCACGAGACGATTCTTAGCTTCCTCAGCGCTCAATCCGGAAAGTTCTTCCAGCTTAGCCTGCTCCTGCTTCTGCATCTTCTCTAGTTCCTGCTGCTTGACAGTGAGAAGTTTCTTTTCATTATCAACACGCTGCTGATACTGATCAACCTCCTGCTTGCGACGACCGAGATCCTCCTGACGCTGGTTGAGAGAGATTTCGCGCTGTTTAAGTTTATTCTCACTCTGCTGAATACGGGAATTGCGCTGCTGCACTTCCTTCTCCAACTCAGCTTTCTTATTGAGGAACTTCTCTTTCACTTCGAGAAGTTTTTTCTCCTTTAATACTTCTGCCTCTTTATTGGCAGTATCAATCATTTCATTATATTTTCCCTTGATAACATAACGGAAAATGAAAAAGCCCACCGCTCCACCAAGGCAGAGACCGACTAAGGCTGCTATAATTGTTACCATCATTATTTATATATATTTATTAAAATTCACTCAAAGTTAGCTGCTTATTATTTCAGAGCGTCTTCTATCTCGGCAGTCAACTTCTCAAGAATCTCATTATAAGGCTGGGTGTCATTCTTACCCTCTTCCTTTTCATATCTCAGCGCCACATCAAGTAGTGCCATATACAAAATCTCCTTGTCGCTCTTACGGCCTTTATAGATTTTTGTATATGAATTCACTATATCGTCAATCAATTTTGCAGATTTACGATAATACTCCTCATCCTCTCTAGGTATTCTTACCGAGAGGTCAGTATCATAGACATGTAACCTAATCTGTAACTTGTCTTGTGTTTGATCTACCATCGGTCCGATTATTTATCGCTCAGTAGCGTAATACATTTATTGACATCTCGGATAAGCTTGGCGATACGTTTCTGAGTAGTTTCAATATCTGCATCAGAAATCGTCATCATCTTCGCCATCTTCAAACTGTCGTAATCATGCTGCGCCTGAGTCAACTTATCCTCCAATTCCTTTATTTTGGCATCACGCTCATCCACCATGGCATAAAGCTCCGTATTCTCCTGCTTGACCTCGTCAAACTTGAGAATCATCTGCCTTACTCTCGTGGCAAACGTATTGATTGTTTTCTCATTTGCACTCATGCTTTTTTGTTTTTGGCTACAAATTTAAGAGAATAATTTGAAAAAAACAAATTTTCTACTATATTTTTTAAAATTTAAAGGGATTTACTTACTTTCCCATCTTTTGCTTTGCCTTTTCAACATCTTCATCAGATGGACGTGGCTCCTTCTTTGCAAGCATCAATACCTGGAAAGCAAAATCTGTCACCCACTGCTGGCTGAAAGCTAATCGCTTGTTGAATTGGCGCAACTGGAACACAGTCTTCAATGTGCTGGCATCGCTGTAATCATTCTTGTTGAAGATATCATCTACAGTCTTTGCTGTCAACTTGTATAAAGAATTTTTCATAAAGCTAGGCAAGCGCAGCTTGAACTTCATCAAGTTGCCCATCAGCATCATCAAATCCTGGGTGAAGTTCTGGAACTGGATGAGATACACATTCACATCCTGCAGTTTCTGACAGTTCTTACGGATACTAGAATCAATCTCCTTGAAGAAAGAATCATCAGTATCATAGATATTCTTCATCATTTTCTTAACCTGCGCCTTCTCGCCGATACCAAGACGATTGTTTACAGTTGGAACATGCAAACTGGTCTTGAACACTCGCAAGTCTGGCAACATTGCCAGATTAGTAATACCTAATTGAGAAGCCAATGCAGCCTGGAAGTATACACGGACCAGCGTCATGTAATCTTCCATTCCACCTACTTTCTTATCGTCATTTTTATGACTGAATAGTTTTGAAAATATTCCCATTCTTATTTCGTTTTATACTTTAATGTTTTCAATTGTTCTGCAAAAATACAATAAAATCACTAAATATCAAAATCAAAGGGGCGTTTTTTCTTCATAAATATGTTTTTTCTTGGAAAAACAACGATTTTATCTATTTTTCTATTCAAGTTTCAATTATTTTTAGTACCTTTGCCACGTTAATTAATATTTGTGTTCCAACAGAGAAGATATATGAAGGGAATAGTTTTAGCAGGCGGGTCTGGCACCAGACTTTATCCAATCACTAAAGGAATCAGCAAACAGTTGATTCCCATATTCGACAAACCGATGATATACTATCCGGTATCAGTTTTGATGCTGGCTGGAATCAAGGATATTCTTATTATTTCAACACCATTCGACTTACCTGGTTTTAAACGTCTCCTTGGAGACGGAAGCGATTTAGGAGTACATTTCGAATACGCAGAACAACCATCTCCAGATGGATTGGCACAGGCTTTTATTATCGGTGAGAAATTCATCGGCAATGATAATGTCTGCCTGGTATTAGGCGACAACATATTTTACGGTGCCGGATTTACCGGACTTCTCAAAGCCAGCGTAAAAGCTACAGAAGAAGGATTGGCAAGTGTCTTCGGCTATTATGTCAATGATCCGGAAAGATACGGTGTTGCTGAGTTTGACAAAGAAGGCAATTGCCTCAGTATTGAGGAAAAACCCAAACATCCAAAAAGCAATTATGCGGTTGTAGGACTCTACTTCTACCCTAACAGTGTGGTAGATGTTGCCAAGCATATCAAGCCAAGTGCACGTGGCGAGCTGGAGATTACTACTGTCAACCAACATTACTTGTCAGACAACACACTTAAAGTAAGAACTCTCCAAAGAGGTTTCGCCTGGTTGGACACCGGTACTCACGACAGTTTGTCAGAAGCAAGTACGTTCATTGAAGTGATCGAAAAGAGACAGGGACTGAAAGTAGCATGTCTGGAAGAAATTGCATTTAAACAAGGTTGGATTAACAAAGAACAGCTGTTGAAACTTGCAGAACCTATGCAAAAGAACGGATATGGAAAATATTTGCAGGAACTAGCTTTGGGCAAATAATAAAAATGAATCTATCAGTATTCTTGCCACTTTCATAGAAGTGGTTGGGATAATATATAATAAGGTATAATTCAAATAACAACATTAAAAGAATAATGGAAGAGAACAAGAACTTACAATTAGAAGGCGCAGTTCAGGAACAGGAAGAGAAATCTGCCATTGACTTTCAGTTGATTTATACAAATCTGATTCTCAACTGGAAATGGTTCGTACTCTCTCTTATCGTTTGCCTGGGCTTAGGCTATCTTTACCTGAGATATGCTACTCCAGCCTATCAAGCATCTACCAAGGTACTCATTAAAGACGATGATGACAGCAAACGCAGAGGTAGTTTGGGTAGTAGCATGATTCAAAGTGCTGCCAACCTCGGCTTTATGTCAAACTCTAATGGTATTGATAACGAGATTGAGATTTTGTCGGCTCATGACTTGGCTCAACTCGCAGTTCACGATATGAAAATATACGTTAACTACTATCATAAGAGCGCTTTCAAGGACCCTCTGGTATATAAAGAGCAGGAAGTATCAGTAGACCTGGATCTGCCACATCTCAAGAAGCTGAACGCTCCTATCAAGCTCAGCATCGAAAAGGAAGGTACAAAGTATCACGTCAAGGGTACATACAATTTACCTATTGATGCTTTCTCTTTCGAAAAAGAGACCAGTGAATTTGAGAAGACTTTCGACCGTCTGCCAGCAACTATCAGCACAAGAGTGGGTACGCTGACCTTTACTCCTAGCAAGATTTACAAACTGGAAGATGGAGAAGTACTGAAAGCTGTCATTGTCTCTCCGGAAATGGCTGCCAAGGAGTATACAAAGAACCTGACTATCAGTCAGACATCTAAGACTACAACGATTGCAGAACTCGTATTGAACGACGAAAACCCTCAGAGAGCTTTAGACTATCTGAATACACTCCTCAAGGTTTACAACCGTCAGGCAAACGAAGACAAGAACGAAATTGCCTACCGCACAGAGCAATTCATCAACAACCGTTTGCAAAAGATCAATGCGGAGCTGGGCAATACTGAAGGACAGCTCGAAAGCTACAAGAAGCGCAACAAGGTGATTGAGATGAAGCTGAACGCCACAGCTACCATCGCAAACTCTGACGCTTATGCTCAAAAGCTTCAGGATGCCAATACCCAGGTAGAATTGCTGAACGAGCTTGGTAAGTACATGAACGAGCCAGGTAACAAATATCAGCCTATCCCATCCAACGTAGGTTTGACTGATGAAAGTTCAACAGAACTCATCAACCAGTACAACAAAATAGCCCTGGATCGCAACAACGCCTTGCATGCAGCCAGCGAGACTTCTCCTACAGTAACTCCTCTGACCGCACAGTTGGATGCACTCACAACATCTATCAAACGTGCCATGAGACAAGCTAAGCTGGGCATGGAGATACAGCGCAACAGCATCGCTAAGCAGGCTGCAGAATATGCAGGACAAATCGGCAACTCACCAGAGCAGGAAAGAGTTCTGACACAGATTGGCCGCCAACAGGAAGTAAAGTCTGGTCTTTACCTCATGCTGCTTGAGAAACGAGAAGAGAACTCTATCTCCCTGGCTGCAACAGCAGATAAGGGCAAGATCATCGATGCACCTTCCTTTATCGGCAAGGTGAGCCCAAAGAGCTCAATCATCATGCTCATAGCATTGGTTCTCGGCTTGGCAATTCCTGCAGGCATCCTCTTCCTTATTGAGTTCTTCAAGTACAAGATTGAAGGTCATGAAGATGTCATTAAGTTGACACAGATTCCAGTCATAGCAGACATCCCTGTTGCCAGTGATGCTGCCAAGAAGGAAGGAAAGGCTGACATTGTGGTTCACCAGAATGTCAACAACCTGATGGAGGAAATCTTCCGAGGCTTACGTACCAATATTCAGTTTATACTGAAGAGCGATGAGAAGGTGATAATGTTTACCTCTTCTACTTCAGGCGAAGGAAAGACATTCGTAGCTTCAAACATCGGTATCTCCCTCGCCTTGTTAGGCAAGAAGGTCATCATGGTGGGTCTTGACATCCGTAAGCCGCGTCTGGCTGAGTTGTTCCAGATAGACAACCACCATAACGGTATCACCAACCTGATTGTACGAGACCACAACTCTTGGGAAGACATCCAGAACCAGATTCTCTCATCTGGCGTAAACAGCAAGCTCGACCTTCTGATGGCTGGTCCTGTACCTCCTAATCCAGGTGAGTTGGTAACAAGAGCAAGTCTTGACGACATCATCAACCAGCTGAAGCAGCATTACGACTATATCATTCTCGATACGGCTCCTGTGGGTCTGGTAAATGATAGTTTGCAGCTCGGTCGTCTGGCAGACCTCTGCGTATATGTTTGCCGTGCAGACTATACTCCAAAGGCAAGCTTCGGTATGATCAACGGTTTGAACGCCGAGAAAAAGTTGCCTAACATGTGTATGGTTCTCAACGGTGTCGACCTCTCCAAGAAGAAGCACAGTTTCTACTACGGAGTGGGCAAATATGGCAAATATGGCAAGTATGGTAACTATGGAAGCTATGGTTCATACGGAAAGTATGGAAAGTATGGAACTTACGGACAGTATGGTAGCTACGGCAACTATAGCAACAGTCATTACGGCAATGCCAACGACACAAGTATCAAGAAGTAATTGAATATTGAATCATTAAACTATTTATATAAAGAGAGTCTTTCTATATTTTTTATAGGAAGACTCTTTTAGATTAAAAGATATAAAGACTATGGCAACAATAGCAGTAGATTTTGACGGTACTATCGTAACCCATGAGTACCCAAAGATTGGTACAGAGTTACCTTTCGCAACAGAAACATTGAAGATGTTGATAAAAGACCACCACAAACTCATTCTCTGGAGCGTACGCGAAGGCAAGCTCCTGGATGAGGCTGTAGAATGGTGCAGAGAGCGTGGAGTTGAATTCTGGGCTGTCAACAAGGACTATCCGGAAGAAAGTCTCGAGAACAACAATCACTTCTCTAGAAAGCTGAAGGCAGACTGGTTTATCGACGACCGTGGTATCGGTGGACTGCCAGACTGGGGAGAGATTTATCAGATTATCACCAACCATACCAACTACCGCAGAGTATTAAAGCAGAAATACTGCGCAGAGCAGGAGACTCCTAAAAAGAAACACTGGTGGAGTCGCGGATAATCCAACAGTTCCAACCAAGTCCAAAATATGACAGCGGGTGTATCACTCTTTAAGTTGATACACCCGCTGTCTTTTTATCTCACAACAGATGGAAGACAAGCGCACATCAGCTGTCAGACGACCGCACAACAGCTGTTGTGCGGGTGCATAACAGCTGATGTGCGGACGAGAGAGCTAGCTTCTAGAAGAACTATACCTATATAAAACGACAACTTTTCCTATCTAACCGAAAGACTATCTCTGTATAAAAGGAAAGCCATTCTGAGAGAAAAGAAACTGTTACTCAGAAAGAACAAAGTCCTATACGGTATAAGGAAAGCCATCAACGTCAAAGAACACTCAAAAGAAAAAGGGATATACCTGATGAATGGTATATCCCCTATTATTGATTTACTAAATGATTTTTTTATTCTTTAGAAGAACAAGTAGCGGTTGTCCACTACGTGAGCCTTCATATAAAGCTCGTTCATGAAGTTACCAGCATACTGCATAGACTTCTGACGACACTTCTGCTCGTATGTCTTCTCATCGAACTTAACAGGACGGTTAGACTTGTTAGTAACCTGGAAGAGGTAAACACCAGCATTACCCTTAACAGCATGTGCAGAGAAAGCACCCTTCTTTGTTGCAGAAACAGCACCAGAAAGAGCAGGCTCGCTAGCACCAGTTGCTGCAATGAATGTAGGAGCTGCGAAAGTAATCTGGTTTACAGAAGAAATCTTACCACCCTTAGCCTTAGCAGCTGCGATGCTCTTTACGCCGTTTACCTTAGCCATCAACTGTTCAGCCTTCTTGTCCTTGATAACCTCAGCCTTTACCATCTCCTTTACATCAGGATCGCTCAAGTCGCGGTAACCAATGCGATGAATCTTGTTAAGTACTACAACCAAAAGGTGGTTGTTGTCGCCACACTCATAGAGAGGAGAAACTTCACCTTCCTTAGCCTCGAAGATCCACTTCAATGCCTCACGGGTTGAATGGATATTAGCTACATAATGAGAAGCTGTTGTCATATCCTTCAACTCCTGAACCTTGTAACCATTGCCAGCAGCATTCTTCAACAAATCAGCAGAAGCCTGGTTGCCGCTAACGAAGCTAGAGAACTTGTTGTAAGCTGTACGATATGTGCCCTGTGAGAAATCAATAGTCTTCTTGATGACTGCAGCAACATACTTGTTAACCATTGCCTTGCGGTCAAGAACCTGAAGAACTACGTAACCCTGACCCAACTGGAGCTGGTTAAGAGAGTTGACAGAAGCTGTATTCAATGTATTGATGAACGCCTTGTTGTCCTTGTCCATAGTCTGAGCATACTCATACTGCTTTGTTGTCATCCAAGCCTTCTCACCAGTCTGACCGTACTTCTTAGCGATAACCTCGAAATCAGCACCGCCAGCGATAGCACCCTGGATAGAGTCTGCCTTGGTCTTAGCCTCAGCTACAGAATTAGCAGCTACCTGGATTACGCGATACTGTACTGAGTCTGGCAACTGCTGCTTGCTAACCAACTTAACGATGTTCAAAGTATTATCAGCAGTATTAGCCTTTACAGCAGAAGTTGAACCTACTGCCATAGAATCCAAAACAGCTGCGATATCAGAAGGATAAGCCTCCTTGCTGACAGGAATACCAAGATAAGATACAGTAGAAGCAGCCTTACGAACAACCTCTGCAGGATCAGCTGCAGCAGCGAGCTGTGTCTGGAAACCAGCGAAATCCTTGTTGAGAGCTGCACGGTCAGCAGCAGAAGCCATCACCTCGATGTCTACATACTTGATGTCACGAGTCTCAACAGGCTGCTTGAAACGAGCCTTCAACTCATCATACTTAGCCTTCAAATCACTCTCCTCAACCTTTACCTTATCGTCCTGGATATCAGAATAAGGGAAAGCAGCCAACTGAATCTGGCTCTCCTCATTCTCCTCCTTGAAAGCCATCTTAGCCTCTACAGGATTTGAAATGAAGCAGTGAGCAAGAAGAGCCTGATACTTCTGAGCCAAAGTTTGCTGGCGAAGAGTCTTCTCGATGAATGACCAGTAGTTGTAAATCTTGGTATACTGATCCATCAACTGAGCGTTGGCTGGGTTAGCCTTCTGAGTCTTATAATCAGCCAAGAACTTCTGGAGAGCAGATACATCGAAACGACCAGTCTGCTGGTTAACGAAAGGAGTCTGCTGAAGCATTGGGTTGGTACCAGTCTTCAAGATGTCCTGAAGCTCAGCGTCAGTAACTGTCAAGCCGAGCTTGCCAGCTTCCTTAGCAATCATCTGATTCTGAACATAAGTGTTCCACACCATGTCCTTAATCTGATTCATCTGCTGCTCAGGAAGATTCTCCTGACCCTGTTGCATTTTAATAACTTCTGTGTACTCATCAACGAGCTTCTGGAATTCCTGCACGCTGATTTTCTCGCCATATACCTCACCAATCTGCTGACGCTCATTGTTCTTTGCAGAATCACATGAACGGAAAGCTTCTTCGGCAATGAAGGCGAAAAGGCCAAAACTGATAATACATACCAGAATGACGCCTCTTTTTCTAATTGTTCCTAATGCTGCCATTACGTTTTTAATTTTTATTTTATTTTTATTTTCTTATTATTAAGTTAGCATCGCCATAAGAATGATGAGGATTCTCAAATCCTTAAAACTAGCCAATTGTCTGCAAAATTACAAAAAATAAACGAGAATAGGGAATTTTTCATTAGCTTTTTTAAAACTGATAACGAAAAACATAAAAAAAACTGAGCCGAAGCTCAGTTTTAACCTAAAATATGAAGTTTAACCAACTCTATTTTACGAGAAGTAGACTTGATTATCTTAAACTCAAAGTGATTGAACTTAATGACTTCGTTCAACTTAGGAAAACTCTGATACTCATGAAGTATCAAGCCACCCACGGTCATATAGTCATCACTCTCAGGCAAATCGAGATTAAACTTCTCGTTCACCTTATCAATTTCCAGTCGAGCTGACAACAGGTAATCCCCATCATCCGTCTGCTTGGCAACATACTTTTCTGCATCATGCTCATCCTCAATATCGCCAAAGATTTCCTCTACGATATCCTCCAGACTCACCAGACCGCTGGTACCGCCGAACTCATCTACTACCACACCGAGCGACTTCTTCTGCTGAAGGAAAGTCTGCATCAGCTTCTGCGCCTGCATCGTTTCAGGAACAAAAGGCAAAGTGCGCACATGATCCTGCCATTTCACAGGATTATGGAAGAGTTCCGAGCTATGGATATAGCCGATGATATGATCTATATCCTCCTCATATACAATGATTTTCGAGTTACCGCTTTCTATGAATTTCTGACGCAATTCCTCCAAAGACGTATTCTTCTCTACTGCCTGGATTTCTGTACGTGGAACCATACAGTCACGTACTTTAGTATCGCTGAAGTCGAGCGCATTCTGAAATATCTTGACTTCATCATTAATTTCATCTTCATTGGTAGCATTATCAATGCTCGACTGAACCAAATAGTCAAGATCCACCTTGGAAAAGCCCTCATCTCCCGATTCAGTATCCATCTTCATGCCCACCAGGCGAAGCAGAACCTTGCTCAAGAAGGTACTGAACTTGCTTATCGGCCACAAAACCACATAGCATAGATAGGCTATGGGACTGAAGATGGCTAGCAGGCGGTTAGGATTGGCCTTGAAAAGAGTCTTGGGCAAGAACTCGCCAGTAAACAAGACGATCAAGGTAGAAAGAATGGTATCAGCCGGCACCGTAAAGGCCGCATCCATCCCGCTGAAGATTGTATTATCAAACAGTCTGGCTATCAGAATACCATACACGACGAGGGCAATATTATTGCCCACCAGCATCGTGCTGACGAAGCCGTTAGGATGGTTATAAAATAAAGAAATCAAACGTTGCGTAAGACCGTTTTTCTCCTTATCCATTTCCGCCAACATACGGTTGGAGGAAACAAAGGCAATCTCCATACCACTGAAGAAAGCAGAGAAAACCATCGTAATGATTATACCAACGATAAGACTTAAATCAACCTGTTCCATTTATTCTATAATTTAATGCATGATAGGGATAGTCGTCGCCCTAACAGGTGTAGCCTGCTGGCGGATAGGTGCAGCAGTAGAATCACCTGGAGCAGGAGCAGCTCCAGAATCATTTCCGCCAAAGTCACCCTTTTCAAAACTACCTTTCGAATTGCTGACAAAATAGCGAGTCATCTTCTCATCACTCCAGAAATGGGTACCCTGAAGGGTACGCTCCGGTGTGATTAACTTACTGAATACATTGCTGGAAATCTCGTGTCTGTTCTCGTCCCAGGTAAGCTGTTCGCTGCTGAAGCGCAAGCCATCCTTGGTCAGAATTCTCACTCGACCATATAATTTCCAAACACGCTGCTGATCAAAATAATAGGCTGTATCACACTGGATATAGCTATTGATATGAAACTTCTCGTCAAACTGTTCGAGCAGAAGTCCCTTATTGAAAATCCAACGGGAAGGATTGCGATTGGTATTTACTTCCCATCGCTCAGTCACAATACGATATTTGATCACTCCGGAATCACTGATAAGGGTATTGACACCATACGACGTCATCATGGCAACCGAATCCTTAGCATGGATAGCAGCTGCCGTATGCTCCACCTGCTCCTGACAACCAGCCAGAATCATGGACATCAATATTCCTATCAGAAAAGAGTTTCTTAGCTTATACATTATTATATATACGTGCGAGATATGTATTATCTATATGAACGCAGAAGAGATGCAGCAAAGAATTACTGCATCTTCCACTTCTTAAACCAGCCTTCATTGAAGGTCAGACCGATATTGATTCGAAAAACATTCTCCTTAATCAAGCCATCAGCTGAGTTCTTGACCCACTGACCACTGATGTTCAGGAGAGAACGGCTGTTATAGCTGTTCATGATAGGAATGCCGAAACCGGCACTCACTGATAGTTCCTTTGGACCATCTACCCCATTCATCTTATAATAAGGAGTAGCATAGCTGGCACCCAAGCGATACTGAACACGCTTCAGGAAAGCACGGTCACGCTCATTGTAACAATACTGAGCACCGAAATTGAACTTACTTCTATCTTTGTAAATACCGTCTTTCAGGCTATAAGTAGCTTCATTGTTCTTCATTTCGAAAGTAGGATAACCTTCTGCACCCCACTTCTGAAGCGTATAATCAAGACCTACCTTCCACTGGTTGCTATGATTCCACATCAAACCAACACCATACATGGTCGGCAGACTATGAGCCTTGCTTATAGAGAACGGAATGGTATCCGAAGTATTGGTCTGAGCATTACTAGAAATAATGTTCATATCAGCAGAACCTCCCAGATTATGTCCAGGAGTAAAGGTTGCACCCACTGTCACCCAGTCTTTCTTGGTAACCTGCTGTGTATACTGAGCACCAAAATCCAGACGGTAGCTGTTTATCTTCGAATTATAAGTTCTGGTCAAAGTCTTATAATATGCATTGCTGTAGCTATTGGTGATATATTTGGTATAATCACCCCAAAGATAGGAAATATTGGCACCAACCGAGAGTCCCTTGATTGGTTCCCAACCAGCACCGACATAAGCCTGATGCAAACCACCCTCACCATGGAAGGTATTGGTATAATAGACATCCTTATCAGATGCATTTACCCAATCAGAAGAAGAATAATCATATCCAATATTAGTGAAAGGAACCACACCGAAACTCATTCCGAGATGACGGAAAAGACGGAAACCGGCTACCACATACTCGAAATTGGAATTATTGGCATTCTTCTTCACTCCGTTCTCCTCAAAGTTAGTAATCTGACCAGAGATACCAGCATCAAAGATGAAGGTCATGGAATCAAGAGATGCATAGGAAGCAGGGTTCAGATAATTCACCTGATTATGCTCATGAAAACCAAGGCCCACACCATTCATACCACGATTGAAGCCGGAAGTCTGGTCAGACAACACGCCTAAACCATACTGGCTGTATGGAGAATTGGTACCACTTTGGGCATTTGCTAAAAGAGTCGCCCCCAACATGAGGACTGCCATAAAAATCTTTCTCATTTATATATAAAACCGTCAAATTTATATTCAGAGTGCAAAAGTATTAAAAAAAATCTAGAAAAAAGAAGGATAATTGAAAATAATAAGGTATTTTTGCATCGTGAAACGTTTTAAGCATATTTTCGGAGTCATTTTAGCCGTTATTTTAACCAATTTAACTTCTAAGATGATTGCACAGGATTTTTCAGGCAATTATACGTCTGATATTTCTGTGCAGAACAGTCGTGCCTTTGAAAACGCCACGAATTGGCTCGACTCAGTAGATATATCACTTCTTACTTGTGGCCCTGGTCAGGAAGTGTGGTCGTACTATGGACATACCGCTTTGCGCATCCAAGATAAAGTTCATGACAGCGATGTTGCCGTCAACTGGGGTATGTTCAGTTTCAAACAGCCTTTCTTTGTGCTACGATTTGTCTTCGGATTTACCGACTATCAGATAGGCATATTTCCAATGAGCGACTTCATTGCAGAATATTCAGCAGAAGGCAGATGGGTAAGACAACAACGTCTCCAGCTCTCAAGACAGGAGAAGCTGAAGATTCTGCGTGCCATAGAAGAAAATGCCAAGCCAGAGAACCGCACGTACAGATACAATTTCTTCTATGACAACTGTACCACCCGTGCCCGAGAGATAATACTCACCAACATAGGCTACAGCAACACCAACTTCAAAGACAACAATGTCCGTACTTCATACAGAGAAGAGATACATAAGCTCAATGGGCAAGACCATTGGGCGAGATTTGGAAACGACCTTCTTTTAGGTGTATACGCAGACTCTGATTTAGAGAGAAGAAACTGGGAATTCCTGCCTGATAACCTGAGCAAGGATTTTGCAACGGAGGGAAGAAAAGACTTTGTCAACGAATCTTCGGTAGAAGACGGTGTCAGTCCTGTCACATCAAACGGTTTCATCACCTTGGTAGACAGTACCTTTTATGTAATACCACCAGTCAGTCAGGAGAATGTAGAGCAAGCTAGTGGAATCACCCCACAAGAAGTCGCAATAGGCTTTGCGCTTGTCATAGCTGTTCTTACTATCCTGGAGATTTATCGCAAGAAGAATCTATGGTGGCTAGACACCACCCTACTGGTACTCACCGGATTACCGGGTCTTATCCTCCTGGCGATGGTATTTTCCCAGCACCCTACAGTACAGCTTAATTTCCAGATACTCATCCTCAACCCATTGAACCTCATCTTCGTATGGAAAGTAACGAAAAAGATGAGAAGGGGCAAGCAGTATTGGTATTTCGAGCTTTATGGCTGGCTGCTTCTGCTGTCGCTGTTCCTGCAAATCTGGCAGACCTATGCAGAGGGCATGAGCATTTTGGCATGTACTTTGCTGATTAGAAACGGTATCAAGTCAACCATGCTCGAACTTAACAGCTACGGATTGCACAAATACGTACACAATAAATTTTATAGAAACAAAAGAAAACAAGAAGCAACAAAATGATGGTAAACAGATATATCACAGCCCTTTTGGTTGTCCTTGCGGCAACTGGCATGGAGGCGCAGACTTATCAGCAGGCGCTGAAGTTTGCGCTTACGGATATATCCTACGATGAATTCATCCAACAACCGGAAGCGAAGGCATTGGAGGAGGACATCCTCTATGTCCTGAAAGCCATCAAGCAGGCTTCCGAGTATGAAAGCAGCACAGAATATCACTACCATCAGCCGGCTATCATTATAGCGGCTAATACTGACATTCTGACAGATTCACATTCACATATTTATTTTTATCCCGTTATTGCACATAAGTATATGGCACCATACGGGAGCATCGTTATTCGAGGGCCAAACTGCTGATTATTTGCTTTCTGACAGCAAAACAAGCAAGAAATGCTGCCAGAAAGGGCAATAATCGGAAAAATATTGCAGATTTACAGATATTTTTTGTATTTTTGCAAGCTAGTAAACAAAGAACAGGAAAAAGCAGAAGAAGAAAAAGGACTGACAGAGCACATTTGCCAGAACTCCTTTAACTCCTTTAACTTCTCCTATTCATATATCATACATCGAATAATAATAAAAAATAAATATACAATGAACTTTAACAAAATTCTTCAGTCATTGTTTGGCAACAAGTCAACTCGCGATATGAAGTTGATCCAGCCAATCGTAGAGAAAGTCAAGGCAGAATATCCTAAGATGAATGCCTTGAGCAATGACGAACTCCGTGCAAAAACAAAAGAAATCCAGAAGTACGTACAAGAGTACGCTAAGGAAGAGAAGGCTAAGATTGCCGAACTCAAAGCTAAGATTGAAGACACTCCTATCGATGAGCGTGAAGGTATCTTCAACCAGATTGACAAGTTGGAGCAGGAAGCTCTCGACAAGTATGAAATCGCCCTCAACGAGGTATTGCCTCAGGTGTTCGCTATCGTAAAGGATACCGCCCGCCGTTTCGCAGAGAACGAGGAGACAGTAGTTACTGCTACTGACTTCGACCGCGAACTGGCTTCTGATCCAAAGAACGACTTCGTTACCATCGATGGCGACAAGGCTATCTATCACAACCACTGGACAGCCGGTGGCAACGATATGAAGTGGGAAATGATCCACTACGACGTTCAGCTCTTCGGTGGTGTCGTTCTCCACCAGGGTAAGATTGCCGAGATGGCTACCGGTGAGGGTAAGACTCTCGTAGGTACAACTCCTATCTTCCTGAATGCCCTGACTGGTAATGGTGTTCACGTCGTTACCGTGAACGACTACTTGGCTAAGCGTGACTCTGAGTGGATGGGCCCTCTCTATATGTTCCACGGTCTCTCTGTAGATTGCATCGACAAGCATCGTCCTAACTCTGACGCTCGTCGCAAGGCATATATGGCTGATATCACCTTCGGTACCAACAACGAGTTCGGTTTCGACTACTTGCGTGACAACATGGCTACCAACCCTAGCGATTTGGTACAGCGCCAGCACAACTACGCTATCGTCGATGAGGTTGACTCCGTGTTGATTGATGATGCCCGTACTCCATTGATTATCTCCGGTCCAATTCCAAAGGGCGACGACCAGATGTTCGAGCAGTATCAGCCACTGGTAGAGAAGCTCTACGAGGTACAGCGCAAGCAGGCTACCGAGTTGCTCGCTGAGGCTAAGCAGAAGATTACTGAGGGAACAAAGAACAAGAACCAGCAGATGCTTGAGGAAGGTTTCCTCTCACTCTACCGTTCTTACAAGGCTTTGCCTAAGAACAAGCCATTGATCAAGTACCTCTCTGAAGAAGGTATCAAGGCTGGCTTGCTGAAGACCGAGGAGTACTACATGGCCAACAACAACCGTGAGATGCCTAAGGCTGTAGAACCATTGTACTTCGTTGTTGATGAGAAGTTGAATTCAGCCGACCTTACCGACAAGGGTACAGACTGGCTGGCTAAGCAGGTTAACGACAAGGAACTGTTCGTTTTGCCTGATATCACATCCCAATTGAGTGAATTGGAAGCACGTACAGACCTGGACGACCAGACTCGCCTCGACAAGAAGGATGAGTATCTGGCATACTATGGTGTACAGAGCGAGCGTGTTCACACCTTGCAGCAGTTGCTGAAGGCCTACACCATGTTTAATAAGGACGACGAGTATGTTGTCATGGACGGTCAGGTAAAGATCGTTGACGAGCAGACAGGTCGTATCATGGAAGGTCGCCGTTGGAGCGATGGCTTACACCAGGCTGTTGAGGCTAAGGAACATGTAAAGGTTGAGGCTGCTACCCAGACCTTCGCTACCATCACTCTTCAGAACTACTTCCGTATGTATCACAAGCTCGCCGGCATGACAGGTACAGCAAGCACAGAGGCAGGTGAGTTCTGGGACATCTACAAACTGGATGTAGTGGAGATTCCTACCAACCGTCCTATCCTGCGTAAGGACTTGGATGACCGTGTATACAAGACAGCCCGCGAGAAGTATCGTGCCGTTATCGACGAAATCGAGGAGACACGTAATGCAGGCCGCCCAGTATTGGTAGGTACCACTTCTGTGGAGATTTCAGAGTTGTTGAGCAAGATGTTGAAGATGCGCAACATTCCTCATAATGTATTGAACGCCAAGTTGCACCAGCAGGAGGCTCAGATCGTAGCCGAGGCAGGTCGCTCAGTAAATGGTAAGGGTGCCGTAACCATCGCTACCAACATGGCAGGTCGTGGTACCGATATCAAGCTGACTCCTGAGGTAAAGGCTGCTGGTGGTCTTGCCATCATCGGTACAGAGCGTCATGAGAGCCGTCGTGTTGACCGTCAGCTCCGTGGTCGTGCCGGTCGTCAGGGTGACCCAGGTTCTTCAGTTTTCTACGTATCATTGGAGGATAAGCTGATGCGTCTGTTCGCTTCAGAGCGTATCGCCAAGGTAATGGACCGTCTCGGTTTCGAGGATGGTGAGCGTATCGAAAGCCCAATGATCAGCAAGAGCATCGAGCGTGCTCAGCGCAAGGTTGAGGAGAATAACTTCGGTATCCGTAAGCACCTCCTGGAGTATGATGACGTGATGAACCGTCAGCGTACCGTTATCTACGAGAAGCGTCGCCATGCCTTGATGGGTGAGCGTATCGGTATGGATATCGCCAACATCATCTGGGACCGTGTATTGAACATCGTCAACAACAACGACTTCACCGGTGCTAAGGAAGAGTTCCTGAAGATTCTTGCTATGGAGATTCCATTCACAGAGGATGAATACGAGAACGGCAGACGCGACGAGCTGGCTGAGCGTGCTTTCCAGGAGGCTATGGCAGTATTCAAGCGCAAGACTGAGCGCATTCAGGCTACAGCCATGCCTATCATCAAGCAGGTTTATGAGAACCAGGGTACTATGTATGAGCGCATCATGGTGCCTATCACAGACGGCAAGCGCATGTACAACATCGCATGCAACCTGAAAGAGGCTTACGAGAGCGAGGCTAAGAGCGTTGTGAAGGAATTCGAGAAGAACGTTGTCCTCCAGATGATTGATGACGACTGGAAGGAGAACCTCCGCAAGCTCGATGAACTCCGCCACTCTGTACAGAACGCAAGCTACGAGCAGAAGGATCCATTGCTGATCTTCAAGCTGGAGAGTGCCAAGATCTGGGACGGCATGATCAACGACATGTACGACCGTATCAGCAGCATCCTGATGCGTGGACAGATTCCAGTAATGGAACAGGAGCAGCAGGTTCAGGAAGCAGCACCAGAGCAGCACACCCAGCAGAACTACGTAGAGAGCAAGGTTGACATCGATGCAGAGCGTGCAGCTCAGGAGGCAGCAGCCAACCAGGATACTCGCGAGAACGCAGAAGGAAACCGCACTCCATACCGTGCAGAGCGCATGCCTCGTCCTAACGATCCATGCCCATGCGGTAGCGGTAAGAAGTTCAAGAACTGCCATGGCAGAAACATGCAGGCATAAAGAATGATTCATAAGAAATGATGATGTTCTCTATATATAATTAAGGTATAGGAACATCCATCATCATAAATAATGATAAGAATACCTAGATTTGGTGATACTCTCATCATTTCTAGGTATTTTTATTTTAAATAACACCATTGCTACCGAGTTGCAAATAATTATTAGTATTTTTGCAGTCGAAAAGAAAAAAGCTGGCAATAAAGCCAGTTTTAAGAGAAAACAAAGTTAATTCAAGGAAAGATATATGAAATTATCAGAACTTAAAACAGGTGAAAGCGGCGTCATCGTCAAGGTATCCGGTCACGGTGGATTCCGCAAGAGAGTCATCGAGATGGGATTCATCAAGGGCAAGAAGGTAGATGTCCTGCTCAATGCCCCACTCCAGGACCCTGTGAAATACAAGATTATGGGTTACGAGGTGTCACTCCGCCACAGCGAAGCTGACCATATCGAGGTGGTTTCCATTGATGAAGCCAAGAACGATGCAAAGCTCAGCAAGACGGAAGAAGAAGACCGCCAGCAGGTAATTGACTCAAAAGTAGTAGATTCCAACGATAGCGACGAGCAGGCGCTCGGCGACAAGATGCTCGTGGCTGAAAGAAAAGACAATGCCAGCAACGAGGCCTTGGCAGAACAGGAAGCAGAAAGACTCCACCGCGTCATCAACGTGGCACTGGTGGGAAATCCAAACTGCGGAAAGACTTCATTGTTCAACTTCGCATCGGGTGCTCACGAACGTGTGGGCAACTACAGCGGCGTAACCGTGGATGCCAAGGTGGGCGAAGCCGAATACAACGGCTATCACTTCAACCTGGTAGATTTGCCGGGCACCTATTCCCTTTCTGCCTATTCACCGGAAGAGCTTTATGTGCGCAAGCAGCTCATCGAGCATACACCGGATATCGTCATCAACGTTATCGACACCAGCAACCTGGAGCGCAACCTCTATCTCACCACCCAGTTGATAGACATGCACATCCGCATGGTCTGTGCCCTCAACATGTTTGATGAAACCGAAAAACGTGGCGATAACATCGACTACGACAAACTGGGCGAACTCTTCGGTATCTCGATGATTCCTACCGTCTTCACCAACGGTCGAGGCGTGGATAAGCTCTTCGAGACCATCATCGAACTCTACGAAGGCAAGGAAGATTCCAGCGCTCACTATCGCCATATCCACATCAACCACGGACATGAGATAGAGCACGGCATCGAGCATATCCAGAAATATCTGAAGGCAGATGATTCCATCCGCCAGCGCTACTCTACACGTTACCTCTCCATCAAGTTGTTGGAGAATGATAAGCACGCAGAGGAATATGTAAGTCATCTGAAATCGGCCAAGGAAATCTTCTCAGCCCGTGATGAGGCTGCCAAGCGCGTGAAGGAAGAGACCCTGGAGGATAGCGAAACCGCCATCATGGATGCTAAATACGGATTTATCCATGGCGCATTGCAGGAGGCAGGCTACGAACCGGGCAAGGCAAAGGATACCTATCAGGTAACCCACCTCATCGACAGCATCCTGACCAATAAATATGTAGGATTCCCTATCTTCATTCTCCTGCTGTTCATCATGTTCTCAGCCACCTTCGTACTGGGCGAAATCCCTAAGGGATGGATTGAGGACGGCGTGGCATGGCTGGGAGAATTCATCAGCAATACAATGCCGGATGGCCCTGTAAAGGATATGCTGGTAGATGGTGTGATTGGTGGTGTTGGTGCGGTCATCGTATTCCTGCCACAGATTCTGATTCTGTATTTCTTCATCTCTTATATGGAGGATTCGGGATATATGGCTCGTGCCGCCTTCATCATGGACAAGCTGATGCACAAGATGGGCCTGCATGGCAAGTCATTCATTCCGCTGATTATGGGATTCGGATGTAACGTACCTGCGGTAATGGCAACGAGAACCATCGAGAGTCAACGTTCCCGTCTGATTACTATGCTGATATTGCCATTGATGAGCTGTTCGGCTCGTCTGCCAATCTACATCATGGTCATCGGAACGTTCTTTGCCATCCAATACCGTTCGCTCATCATGGTATCGCTCTATCTCATCGGCATCTTCCTAGCCGTGATATTGAGCCGCATCTTTGCCAGTTTCGTGGTGAAGGGCGAAGATACCCCATTCGTAATGGAGCTGCCTCCTTACCGCTTCCCTACCTGGAAGGCGATAGGCCGCCATACCTGGGAAAAGGGTAAGCAGTACTTGAAGAAGATGGGTGGTATCATCCTTGTGGCAAGTATCATCGTCTGGGCTTTGGGTTACTTCCCTCACAATGAGGAACTTGATAACCAGGCTCAGCAGGAGCAGAGCTATATCGGCAGAATCGGTAAGACCATCGAGCCTATCTTTACCCCACAGGGTTTCGACTGGAAACTGGATGTGGGCTTGGTATCCGGTGTAGGTGCCAAGGAGATTGTAGCCTCAACGATGGGCGTGCTCTACAGCAACAACGACAGTTTCTCTGACGATCAGGATTACAACGATGAAGACGGAAAATATGAGGTTTTGAAGAAGCAGATGACTTCTGACCTGAAGAAGACCTACGGTTACAGCGATGCTGAGGCAGCAGCGAAGGCAACGCTCACCGCCTATTGCTTCCTCCTCTTCGTATTGCTCTACTTCCCTTGCATCGCCACGATAGCCGCCATCAAGGGCGAAACGGGCAGTTGGAAATGGGCAGGCTTTGCCGCCGGCTACACCACGCTATTGGCATGGGTAGTATCAGCCCTGGTCTTCCAGATAGGAAGCTTGTTTATATAACAGAACAACATGAAATCAGAAAAAGGGTGTGACTGGTTGATTAGTCACACCCTTTTTGTTTGTTGCTCATAAGGATGAAGTCCGTTCTTACCTTCTGGAAAAAGCAGAAGATGCAGAATAGCAGACGATGAATGAAATTAGGCGATAATTGAATGATAATACAGACACAAATCCACAAAAAAGAGTTATTTTTGCAGTCGAATAACATCAAAAGACAAAAGCTATATGAACAAACGAACAGCAACAAACATTTTGAGTTTAAGAACCTCAGCCATCTCATGCCTGATGGCACTGAGTCTCGGCAACAGCTTTGCCCAAGGTATCACATTCCAGACCGATGCAAGCACCGGTGCCATCGCACAACTTGCCATCGACAACGATGCACAGAAGATGAACTGGGTGCTCACGCCAGACGGCAAGCAGTATAAATGGGTAACCGGCAAATACGGCTGGGGCCTCGGTTTTATGACCGTCAACGGACAAAAGCTGGAATGGCAGACTCCTATCAGCCAGAAGGGAGAACCCGTTTATCAGGCAGGCGACATCCGCATCTCCGTAAATAGAACCCTGAAGAATGGTGAACTCTTCGAGGAATACACCTTCAAGAATACAGGTAAGACAGCAGCACAGATTTCTGATTGGGGAATGTATACCCCATGGAATGATAACTATCCTGATGCTGCCACCTGCATGACCAACCGTTGCAATGCTCATATCTGGGCTGGCGATAACGCAGCATATACCTGCGCCATCCGTATGGGTGCTAATGGTATCTTAACAGAGAAAGCCAAGAACAAAAAGGAAAAGGACAAGAACATCACCATAGAAGGCAGCAACGTGGGCTTGATGCTCACCCAAGGTTCCCTGCCAGATTACGAGGAATGGGAGCGCAAGAAAGAGAATGCCAACTCCAACTTCCGTGGTGTCATCGCCATGGATCTGCCGGACATGACCCTGAAAGCAGGAAAATCATACACCATCGCATGGAAGGTTTTCGAACACAAAGGCAAGGAAGATTTCTATCAGAAACTCCTGGCTGCCGGTGGTGCCATCGCCCAAAGCGACAAATATGTATATCAACAGGGCGAAGAGGTGAAGATTTATCTGGAGAAGAACAAGCTGAAATCGCTCTCTGCTACCATCACGGGCAAGGATATGCGCAACGGCAAGATTACTTCTGAGCCAAAAGCCATCAAAACCGGAAAGGATGCCAAGGGTTATTATGCTTATTTCAAGGCAGAAGAACTGGGCGAGCAGCGCATAGACCTTATATATAATTAAGGTAGAAAGAACGCATGCCACCATTCTCGTGGTAAGTAGCTATGAGACGTTGATAGATAAGCGTGTGAATTTCATCATCGATCATCAGCAGATGAATGAACCGCAGGATGCCCGATATGGCGCCTACATGGTATATGACAACGAAAAACAAGCCATCTACAAGAATGATGACAAAAGAAAGAGCTACGACTGCGATGAAGGTAGAGAACGTGTGGGTATGGGCATTCTTATTGCCAAATGGTATATGAAACATCCTAGTGAAAAGTTGAAACAATCACTCATCCGCTATGCCAAATTCTATCATGAAAAGTTGCAGACAGAAGATTTCACCACCTATTCCAGAGTAACAAAAGATGGCTGGAACCGCGGTTACAACTATGCGTGGGCAGCCGACTTCTTCTTCCACATGTATGAGATTACTCAAGATAAGCAGTATGCACTCTGGGGATACAAGACGATGCAGGCCCTGTATCATCATACGGGATACGGTTTCTATTGCATTGACATTCCTGTGACCACAGGATTGAAGGCATTAAAAAAAGCAGGAATGATGGCAGAATATAACGATCTCTTGATAGATTTCTCCAAGACAGCAGATGTTTTTATGAGAAACGGCTTGCACTTCCCTAAATCGGAGGTTAATTATGAGCAATCCATCGTTGCCCCAGCCACCCAGTTTCTCTTAGAGATGTACCTTCAGACTAAGGACACTCAATACTTGGAAGGTGCAGAAAAGATGATGCCCCTGGTGGAGAATCTCTGTGGTAACCAACCTGACTATCGTCTCAACGAGATTCCTATCCGTCACTGGGATTGCTACTGGTTTGGCAAGCTCCAGGTATTTGGCGATACCTTCCCACATTACTGGACCTGCATCAATGCCAACGCCTACTACTATTATGCCAAGGCAACAGGCAAAGAACAGTATATGAAGATGGCGAAAGAAATCGTAAGAAACAACCTCTGCAATGTCTTCGAAGACGGAACAGGAAGCTGTGCCTTTGTTTATCCAAAGCGCATCAATGGCGAAAAGGCTCACTTTGCCGATGCCTTTGCCAACGATCAGGATTGGGCACTCGCTTACTATCTGTTAATCAATGAATAGCTTTCTATCTGATAGTAATCGAACAAATGTTCCATCAGATAATTTAAAGATAAATAATAAAAGACTCTATAAAGAAAAAGTCCGATAAGAGCTACGTCATCATACTCTTATCGGACTTTTTCTTTTTTATAACCAAAGATCAGAACACATAAGCTTTATCTATTCTGACAAAGCAATCATCCGTACCAAACTGGCGTTTCGATTTATCCGACCAATTCGTACGTTCGCCTGTTACCATCACTGTCAAAAAGTATTTTCCTAATGGCATCAAATCCCTTCTGCGCAGCCTCATCATGAACAAAAGCCAACTTATCCATGGCATACTCAGCCTTGCGCACCTTCTCTCTCGTCTCCTCGGAATAAGCCTCACCATAGCGGCGCATGAAACCATCCAGTTTAACGGAACAATAGAAGTCGAAATTGCGCTCCAATGAATCGATATTACCGCTTACCTGCGAGAAGTCGAGAAAAAGCACCTGGTACTTGCCCTGCAACTCCGTAGGATGCTGTCCTATCCAGAGATTGCCAAAAAGTGATTGGAACTTAGCGCTTTGGTTACAGTCATAGTAAGAGTGGAGCATACTCAAAAATGTGCTCTTGCCAAAGCGACGAGGACGGATGAAGAAGAGATTACGGGGCTGCTTCTCCAACTCGGGTATAAACATCGTCTTATCGACATAATACAAATTCTGCTCCATCACCGTGACAAAATCAGCCACTCCGTATGGTACTTCCTTAACTTTTTCCATATTTTGTTACCTTTCCAAGTGCAAAGATACAACTATTTTGCAAGATACCAAGCTTTTTAAGAAGAAAAAGGCAAATGCCAGTTTACTATCCAGCATTTGCCTCATTACGCGAACTATATCTCGCCTTATATTTACATTACATTATCTTCCTTACTTCCTCTCTCCACTCATCCTGAGGGATACGTGAATAATGTACCTCACCCATCACCGGCACCACTCGCTTGCCATCGAAGATAAGACTATGCTTATCCCATCGGATGCTCTACTGCGGAATTTGCGCCTGGGCATCCATCGAGCAAATTGTCAGGAACGACATCGCTGCAAATAAAGTTTTAGTCTTCATTTCCATTTATAGTGTTTTTGTTATTTTATAGAGTTTTTGTTATTTATGGCAAAATTACAAATTTTAAAGCAATATTTACCTATAATTTTGTACAATAAACATAGATTATCTTCTTATTCATTGTTTTTCGTTGTTTTTTCGGTCACAATAGAATCCATACCAATTATTATCAGCAATATTCCTTGCTTATTTTATTGATAACAAAAAACCGTGGATGCTCCATGCATCCACGGTTTTTTGTATTTTTATTCAGATTTTCATCTTGTTTTCAAGATATTCATCTCATTCAAGATATTCTCTTTCCTACCTTTGCGGAAACAAACGCTATCATCAGCCCCAGGCAGGCTGCGATGCTGATGGCAATGCGGAGACCGGTAGCCTCAGCAAGCCATCCGATAACCGGAGGTCCTACCAGGAAACCGAAGAAACTGATGCTCGAAACGATGGTAATGGCGATGCTCGCCTTGATGGTTCCCAATTTTCCGGCGATACTGTAACAGATAGGAACCGACGAAGAGATGCCGAAACCTACCAGCAGGAAACCCAAGGTGGCAGGAATGAGATAAGGCAAGGCAGCAGCCAGCCACAAACCGCCCAATATCAGACCACCACAAACCTTCAATACTCTGGCTGGGCCGTATTTCGTAACAAACCCATCAGCCATGAATCTACCCAACGTCATCGCACCCATACCAGCCACATAGCCCGCACGGATAAAAGCCTCATCGGGTTTTACTACTGATGAAAAATATACACCACTCCAATCGTAAACAGTTCCTTCACAGAACATGCCGGCAAATCCCATCAATCCCAGGAGAAACAGAATCGGGTCAATGGTCTTGAACGAGAACTTAGGAACATCCTCCTCTTCAGCCTTTGCCGTAGCATCATCTACCAGATATCTGAATCCGATAGCGATAATGAGAAGACTCATCACCAAGACTGCTCCAAAGTGAGCCTCTATCGGAAGCAGAGTGTTGGCAAAGACGGCTCCGATGATACCACCCGAAAATCCACCCAAACTCCACAGACCATGAAAAGAAGACATGATGTTGCGCCCATACATCTTCTCCACCAGACAAGCCTGCGTATTGGTAGCGATGTTCATCAGATTTGCCATCATTCCGAAAGCCACCAGAGAAAGAATCAGCTGGAATACCGTACTACTGCTTCCCATACAGAACAACACGAAAGCATAGAGCACCTCAGCAAGCAGAATCA
Source organism: Prevotella sp. SGI.167 (assembly GCF_050313615.1). NCBI lineage: Bacteria > Pseudomonadati > Bacteroidota > Bacteroidia > Bacteroidales > Prevotellaceae > Prevotella > Prevotella sp. SGI.167. The sequence goes on from NZ_JBNPLT010000007.1 coordinate 141,119, forward strand.
TCTTCCTGCTGCCAAACTTGCTCACCAAAACGCCCGAAAAAGCCATCATCAGAAGCTGACCGATGGGAATGGCGAAAAGCACCGTTCCCAGCTGTCCGTTGCTCAAGTGCAACATCTGTTTTACATCAGGAATACGGCTTGCCCAACTGGCAAACACCACTCCCGGCACAAAATAATAAGCCGCAACAGCCACTCGCTTACGGACCAAATCTCCCAAGTGATTCAAACTTACAGTCATCCCTATTAATATCTTTATTTATATATACCTATTTTATTTGCGGCTGCAAAATTACAAAAAAAAGCAGAAAAAGAGTGATATTTGAACAAAAAATATAGCTCGGTATGAGATTTTTGACGTACCTTTGCACTCAGAAAAAGAATTAAAAACAAACTAGCAATGAAGAAACAGACAATGATTACCCTGGCACTCGCCTTGACTTTGGCGATGCCAGCCATGCCCGCCTTCGCCCAGAAGGCGATGAGCAAGAAAGAAATCGCAGAAAAAGAAAAGGCTTTCAAAAACCTTCAGCATCCTTGGAAGGGAAAGAAGGTGGCTTATTTCGGTGATTCCATCACCGATCCAAGAATCAAGGCATCGAAGGTGAAATACTGGGGATTCCTGCAGGATTGGCTCGGCATTACCCCCTACGTTTATGGCGTGAGCGGCAGACAGTGGAACGACATTCCCCGACAGGCTGATCTACTCCAGAAAGAGCATGGCGATGATTTTGATGCCATTCTCATCTTTATGGGAACCAACGATTACAACAACGGTGTGCCTATCGGTGAATGGTACACGGAGACTTTCGACAGCGTAAGAGTAGCCCTTCACAAGCCAAGCGAAATGGTTCAGCGCCGCCACCGCTACTTCTGTATGGACAAGAATACCCTGAAAGGTCGCATCAACATTGCCATGTCGAAGTTGAAGCAGATGTATCCTACCAAGCAAATTGTGGTGATGACTCCTATCCATCGTGCTTACTTTGGAAGCAGCGACAAGAACATCCAGCCCGATGAGATGTACGAGAACGTACGTGGCATCTTCTTCGACGAATATGTGAAGGCAATTAAGGAAGTGGGCAATGTCTGGGCAGTGCCTGTCATCGACCTCAACTCCCTTTCCGGTCTCTTCCCAATCTATGATGCTGGTGCCCAGATGTTCAACAAGCCAGATACCGACCGTCTTCATCCTAATGATGCCGGCCACTCCCGCATGGCGAAGACCATCATGCAGCAGCTCTCTGCATTGCCTTGCGATTTCTATATATATCGTAAATAATTGCGGGAAGCATCGCAAGTACTTGCCCGACTCTACGGGTAAATATGCCCCAAACTACGAGGAAATGTCCCCGTAACTACGAGGAAATATAACCGTAACTACGAGGAAATTTGCCCGTAACTATGAGGAAATATAACCGAAGCCTTCGGGCAAAAGTACCCAACGTCTCGGGCACAATTGGGCAATACTTCGGGGCACATTCCTCTAGCTTTGGGGACAGAATCAAGAACGCTTCTGAATGACTTTTCCTGATTTCAGTAGACACTTTTTTACTTTATAAACTAGAAAGGTAGACACTTTCAATTTTATAAAACTGAAATAGTAGACACTCTCAATTTTATAAAACTGAAATAGTAGACACTCAGAATCAAACGCTTCTGAGTGGCAATAAGTGATATAAATAAGACGTGGCAATAGGTGGCAATAGGTGGCAATAAAAATATGCCTTATTGCCACGCCTTTCTTTCTATATATCAACCACTTATATCAAAGTGTGGCAGAAGTGGCATTATTTTAGGAAAACTTTTTCCTATATATACGATGAAACATAGCCATCAATAACACTGAAAACAACGATAATTTTCCGATTTTGTCTTTTGATTGTGCAGGTCAATGAAATGATATTTATGTCATCTCTGTGTTAGTAGTAACTCAAATTTGCATGTTTCGTAAACATTTTGAGAATATTGTACCTTTTTCTGAAATTATTTTCGTACTTTTGCAAGCGTATTTACTTATCAGGAACCGTGAGCGTTACATCACATCCCTTGTTGCAGCAGGGTATTTGCAGATGACTAATCCAGATAATCCTACAGCAAGTAATCAAAAATCCAAGAAAGTAAACAAAAGATAAGAAGCGTATGGATTCATTATTTCTACTTCAGTTTGCATGTTTTATATTCATGCTCATCAATGCCTTCATCGTGGCACTCTCTCATCTGCATATAAGATGGGAGAACAAGCGGTATGAGCGTTCACGATGGATGATTGTTATCGCCTTAATAGGATTGGCGATACAATATGTCATTCAGATGGGGTTCGGCTTCCGTGCTGCTGACGACAGTCTTGGGGCTGTCGTTAACATTCTCGTCTATACGCCATGTTTTTCGCTTTTCTCCATGGGAATCTACAACATAGAGGCCACACGTTCCAACCTCAGAAAGATGATACTGATGTGTAGTGGCATTTATACTGCCATCATTGTGGTCTTTTGCGTGGGTATCAGTCTTCATCATAGCCTGTATATCAGAGAGGGGCTTTATCTGATGCTGACTCTGTTTTGCGTAAATGTTTTCTATTGCATATACATGATTATTCAGGAAATGATTAGGCGTAAAAATATGTTGGAGACAATGGCGGCAACGGATTTGTTGCCTTACGTAAGATATTCGCGTGCAAGTGTAGTCATTCTATGGCTAGCAGTTCTCGCTATGCCTGTTGCCATCTTTTCTACTACCTTGTTATATATAGTAGGTCCTGCCGTATTGCTTGCCTTGTTGTTCTTCAATCTTACGTTTATTGCTCTCGGCAGCAGTTATATTCCAACAGAAGAGCTATTGGATAAAGAAGAGGGAAATCAACGAAGCGGAGAAAAAAAACCTTTACAGCAATTGTCTGAGGAGCGCAGAAACTTTATCCAAAACAGTCTTGACCAATGGTGTATGGATTTGGGCTATAAGGATTGTAATGTAAACATGTTGACGCTTTCTCGTACACTTTGTATATCAAAGAACGAATTGAGCCTGTTTTTCGATCAATGCTTGCATTCTAACTTCCGAATATGGCTCAGCGAGATACGTCTCAACGCTGCAAAAAAGATGATGTTGGAATGTCCAGATTATAGCAACGACATCATTTCAGCCGAGTGTGGATTCTCTTGTCGAACTCATCTTTACCGAATCTTCAAGACAAAAGAAGGCTGTTCTCCTACAGAATGGAGAGACTTCCAATCTACAGATGCAGCACAAAATGATTCAAATTGAGCCTAATCATTTTTTCGTAAAATACCAAAGAAAAAGCAAAATTTTTATCGAAAAACAGCCAAAAAGGTGTCGCATTCGTAGGAATGCGACACCTTTTTGGTATGAATGCGACACTTGTACAGTTAAAAACTGCACCTTCTTTCGGAAAAATTCACTATATTTGCAACATGAAGGAAATAATAGAAACTATGCCAAGGATAGAATTAGCCCTGATCATCATTGGGGTGTTTGTACTCATATTAGGTATTATCTTGGGATATGCCATGATACATGAGTACAGGATGTATCTTGAGAATCATTGGAAGGCTCGCTATAGCTTCTGCGATTTCATCAAGAGGGAGAGATTCTATATCTATCTGTTTCTCGGATTGACTTTTGTCGTCATTTTGGGAATCACAGTATATATAATGGCAATGAGAGAACAGCTGTCGTTCGGTGGATAATGCCGCTGCATAGTGGTAAGATTCGACAGAACGCACAAAAGTATTTATTTTTACAAGAAATTATTAATTCAAAAACAAAAGATATGAAGATGAATTATGTAAAAATGAGATGGCTTGTTCATTCCTCTATGGGGCAGCCGTGTCGTGACTAAAAAAAAGAAATAAAGTAGAACCAAAGACGATGAATACGAAAAGAAGATACATCTATCTGAAGATATGTACGCTGGTCATGTTCGTGTGGCTGACAGCCTGCAACCGTGACCCGCACGAGGAAGAGAGGGGTATGGCCGTAACCATCGACAATACCCAATGTCCAGACGTGCCTATCGGGGCAATCAAGCTCTACATCTACGGCACGGGGGGAAACCTCTACGCCACCTACAACTATGCGGACGCACGGGGCATTGCTGCCGTCCTGCATCCCTTAGAAGCTGGACACTACACGGTAGCGGTGGTCATCAATGCGGACGAAGAAGCGGCGGAGACCTCTACCCTCACTGCCCTGCACGAGTGGTTGGAGATGGAAATGAGCCACGAGACCAACCTGCTTTCGGGCATAACGGAGGTGAATGTGACGGAGGACGGCATCAGCCCTGTCACCGTCTTCCTGCAGCGGGGTGTTTTCACGCTGTCCACGCTCCGTCTGCTGCTCACACTGCCCGTCCAGAAACTGCCGGATTACACACCAGAGGAGAGCAAGACTCGTGCCGCCGGAACCGCCAATATAATAAGGTGTGTGGCAGAACTCTGCAAGGCAGGCACGGACTTCGTGGTGCTTCACAAAGCCGTGACACCCGTCCCGCAAGCCGACGGCACATATCTCGTGGAGCTTGAATTGGCAGAAGGCTCTTACGACCTGCGTCTGTGGACGGACTATGCCCGCGCTGACAATCCGCTTGCCGACACATTTTATCATACGGAAAGCCTGAAAGCAGTGACCATCGTCACGAAGCCATACACGGCGAACACCGATGCCAAGGATGCGGCGTACTATAACAAAAGTGACATCACGCTGGCCGAAGAGGGCGCAACAATGAATGTGCAACTCCAACGCCCATTGGCAAAGTACCGCCTCATAGCCAAAGACGTAGAAAACTACCGCAAGCTGATGGAAGCGAAGCCAGATATATACCCCCCGTTGAAGAATCTGACGGTAACGGTTCTGTATGAGGGATATTTCCCCTCTGGATTTAATGTTTCTACAGGAAGACCAAATGATGCCGTAGGTGGTATAAGTTACTCGCAGGTATCACTTCATTATAATGATGTTGACAATGAGGTCTTGATAGGCGACGATTGGGTGTTGGTAAATGGAACAGAGTCACTTGTCAATGTTACCGTTACCGTAACCGACAACCTTGGTAATACGTTATGTCGTGCTTCGGGTGTTCAGATAAATTACCGGAATAGCCACCTTACGACAGTGTATGGCAATTTTCTTACGGGTGACATCAACAAGGGCGGCGTCGACATAAATACCGAATGGAGCGGAATATACAATGTGTGGTTTTAAGTAACAAGTAAATATACAATTAGAAAATGATTAAAAAAGTTTTAGAAAATGATTAAAAAAGTCTTTTTGATGTTGGGCATCGCAGCGATGCTGGCATCGTGCAGTCAGAACGAGGAGTTGTTTACCGACAAGGGAAACAACACAGTACAACAGGTGACTTTCACACTCGCAACCGACGAGAAGCCCCAAACACGAGCTACCACGGATGGCTTGCGTTATGTGGTTGCTGTCTATGATGAGGCTGGTACGACAGAAGTAAAGCAGGAAACAACTTTTGCAAACAACAGCTTTACCATCATGTTGCCTCCGGGTACATACAAGTGTCTTTTTTGGGCAGACTATGGCAGTACGAACTATGACGCAACGGACTTGACAAGTGTGAAAGACTTGAAAAGCACTGAGGCAGATGCCAATGCCGAGGCTTTTTATGCAAGCCAATCGGTTGAAGTCAGCAATGGCAATCAGGTAAACGTCACGCTGGATCGTGCTGTAGCCAAAGTGATTTTGAGGGAAACCGATGTGTTGGAGCCTGGAAGCATGACCGTGACTTATAGCCGCCCAACGAGCTTCAATGTGGCAGACGGTAAGACAACAGGGACAGAATCTGACACCAAGACACTGTCCATCGAAAACGAAATACATGGGACAACCGATTCTCCTGTGGAAATAGGCAGTTTCTACGTGTTGGCAAGTTCGGATGAGGCAAACCTTGACAATTTCATTACAAAGTACAATGAAGAAGAAAAAAAGACGATAAGTAATGTACCCGTACAAGCTAACTATCAGACTTACATCACAGGAAAGTATGGCACAACAAAGATCAACCAGCAATTCCTTATAGATGTCAATACCACCTGGAATACTTCGAACAAGGAAGGTAAGTTGCTGAATGTTAATGGAGACTACACACTTGTCAACAATAGTGGCAGTTATGACTGCATCGTTCTCTCTTCTACCGGCACTTCTGCCATCATAGCCTGCAAGACCAAACAAGCGGAAGCAGAAAACAAAGAGGCAGCCGCAGCAAAGGCAGAGGCTATCGGAGGACGGCTCGTCACCTTTGCAGAATTTGAACTTTTATGTAATGCAGGCATAGTAGAAGATTCTTATGCTGATTATTATTGTTCTGATGATGGACGATGCTACTATCTTCATGGTACAGCAGGCCATGACGGTGTAGTAGAACCTAATCTAGAATATTATGTAGCTTTTGATATAACAAAATAAATAATCATGCGTGGACGGAGAATCCGATAAATGACATGCCTCAGAGTAATCGTTTCTTCCTGACCAAAGCAATAAATATTCAGAATTAAATGTATAACAAATAATTATCAACCCATACTTCGCGGTTGTTCCAAGGGTCTATACGCCTCGACAAAAGGGTGTATAGACCCTTTATTGCAATATAACCGTTGGGTGGATTAAATGATATTTATGTCATCTCTGTGTTAGTAGTAACTCGAAAATCTCCAAAATAACCATTTTCAATAAATATCAGAAAAACGCATCAATAGTTCGTTAATAATTCAATAATGTGCTAAGCT
>NZ_JBNPLT010000008.1:0-133580 GCF_050313615.1 Prevotella sp. SGI.167
GTCAAAGGTCTCACCAGATTTTTTGTCGGCTGGCGCATCAAAGGAGGTGTCAAAGGTCTCGCTAGATTTTTTGTCGGCTGGCGCATCAAATGAGGTGTCAAAGGTCTCGCCAGATTGTGCGGGATGGGACCGCCTGGGTGCTACTTGCTTGCGGGCTGCTGATAGGCTTGGTGCTACTTGCTTGGGGGCTACTGATGGAGTTGCTGATGAACTTGCTCCTATACAAGTATTGGTGAATGTGGATATATTCTCGGAGGGATTTGACTGCCCGGATGTGGAGTTTGTACAGTTGGCTCGACCTACCTTGTCGCTTGCCAAGTATCTGCAGATGGTGGGACGTGGACTGCGAGTGGCTAAGGGGAAGAAGAACTGCTTGATTATAGATAACGTGGGACTGTATCGGGTGTTTGGATTGCCTTCGCAAGTATGGAACTGGAATGCTATGTTCGAGGGAAAACTGAAAGTTGGCAAGAAAAAGGAGACTCCGAAGGAAAGAGAGTTTTTCCTGATGTACGGAAAGCAAGAAACTATGCCTGTTGGTCAAGACTCGGAAATGATGATGGTGATGAGCCATGAGGAACTGATGCAGTCATTGCTGTATCGGGAGTTTGTGGATTGCAATGATGATTTTGCCATCGTCAAGTTGAATGATGGAAAGATGACGGTGGTAAACCGACAAGGCGAACAGGTGATAGAACCAGGCAACTATTATGAAATGAAGTTCTTACGAGGTAATATCTTATCCTATCGACCTCGCAGAAAGACTGTATGTTACTACGACCTCTTGGCGAGAGTTGTCATTGACGAGGACATTCATGAGAAAGATGCTCCCGAGGTAATCACCATCAATAAATGGGAGTTCGTCGAATATAATGGTCTCTTCAGGTCTCGTACCTACGAGCACTTTGCTTTACCTTTTCGCCCTTCCCAATATGACCTTTGGAATTATGGATATTATATGATCTACAACTTTCAATGCTCTACAGACAGTGGTTGTCAGGAATGGATATATAAAGAGGAGGATGGCGGCTCTATGCGCATGTATAAAGAAAACAGTGAAAAGGTTTGTTTTTTACGTGGCGACCATACTCATGTATATTGGCTGTGCGCCGACCTGTACGACAGTGGCATAGTGGTCATGGACAGTCATGAGGATTACTACTTCGTTGACTCCAGCTTGAAAAAGACCTATATAGGTTGCAATCAACCCAAAACAGAAAGCGAGAATTTGATGGTTGCGATGCCACGGCTTGGCAAACTGGTCTATGAGCGAGAAATGAAGCGCAGGAAAAAGCAAGAGGAACAGGAACTGTTACTGTTGCACGAGAAATCGGAGGCAGGCAGCGTGGAATTGTATCAAGCTGGAAAGAAGTGGGGATTGAAGATGGATGGTAAGGTTGTAGTACCTCCTCTCTACCACAGCATTTCTCAACCTGTTGGTGCCTATTGTGCCTTTGAGCAGATGCCAAGGCATTGGGGTATCATGAACTTGAAAGGCAAGGTGATTGTTGATGCTAAATATGAAAAGGTGGAGGTTCTTGCCAATGGTAAAGCTGTTGTTACTACTATTACGGGGAAAACACAGACTGTCAATCTTAGATAAAGGTAGGTGTTTCCCTTGACGTCACATGCCGGTTGTTGCAACCTATATGAGCGATTTTTCTGTTATTCTGTCAGTCTGTGGGCGTGCCAAAGTGTCAGTATTGATACTTTGGCACGTTTTTCGTATGGGCATGTGTCGATTGGTGGTGAGCCCCAATAGGCTTGCTGAAGATCTGAAATATAAACAAGAAGTAATAACAATTTAAAAATATAGAATCATGAACATTAAACCATTAGCAGACAGAGTGCTGGTACTTCCTGCACCAGCTGAAGAAAAAGTAGGTGGAATCATTATCCCTGATACAGCAAAGGAAAAGCCACAGCGTGGTAAGGTCGTTGCTACAGGCAAGGGTACTAAGGATGAAGAAATGATTCTCAAGGAAGGTGATACCGTTCTCTACGGTAAGTATGCTGGTACTGAATTGGAATTTGATGGTACCAAGTATATGATGATGCGTCAGAGCGACGTACTCGCAGTAGTAGAGGAGTAGTTTTAAAGGTAAAAAGGTAAAAAAGTAAAAAGGTAAAAAGCTTTTTTGCTGATAAAGGTAAAAAAGTAAAAAGGTAAAGAGCTTTTTTGCTGATAAAGGTAAAGAAGTAAAATGGTAAAAAATACTTTTTGCGATATTTAAACATTATTAGAAAGAATATATTATGGCTAAGGATATTAAATATAATATGGATGCCCGCGACCTCTTGAAGAAGGGCGTCGATCAGTTGGCAAATGCAGTAAAGGTAACTCTCGGTCCTAAGGGACGCAACGTGGTAATCGAAAAGAAGTTTGGTGCTCCTCAGATTACTAAGGATGGTGTTACCGTGGCTAAGGAAGTAGAGTTGGAGAACAAGTTTGAGAATACTGGTGCTCAGCTCGTAAAGAGCGTTGCCAGCAAGACTGGTGATGATGCCGGTGACGGTACAACAACTGCTACTATCCTGACTCAGGCTATCGTAAATGAGGGCTTGAAGAACGTTACTGCCGGTGCTAACCCTATGGACTTGAAGCGTGGTATCGACAAGGCTGTAGCTGCTGTCGTTGCCTTCATCAAGGATCATGCTGAGCAGGTTGATGACAACTACGACAAGATTGAGCAGGTGGCTACTGTTTCTGCCAACAACGATGCTGAGATTGGTAAGCTCCTGGCTGACGCTATGCGCAAGGTTTCCAAGGATGGTGTCATCACTATCGAGGAGAGCAAGAGCCGTGATACCAACATCGGTGTAGTTGAGGGTATGCAGTTCGACCGTGGTTACTTGAGCGGTTATTTCATGACAGACGCTGACAAGATGGAGTGTGTAATGGATAACCCATACATCCTTCTTTACGATAAGAAGATTTCTAACCTGAAGGAGTTCTTGCCAATCCTCCAGCCTGCTGCTGAGAGCGGTCGTCCTTTGTTGGTTATCGCTGAGGATGTTGATTCTGAGGCTTTGACTACATTGGTAGTTAACCGTTTGCGTGGCGGTTTGAAGATTTGTGCTGTAAAGGCTCCTGGCTTCGGTGACCGTCGCAAGGCTATGTTGGAGGATATCGCTGTATTGACTGGCGGTGTTGTTATCTCTGAGGAGAAGGGCTTGAAGTTGGAGCAGGCTACTTTGGATATGCTGGGTTCTGCTGACAAGGTTACTGTCAACAAGGACAATACAACTATCGTCAACGGTCATGGCGAGAAGGCTAACATCCAGGATCGTGTAGCTCAGATCAAGAACGAGATTGAGAACACCAAGTCTTCTTACGACAAGGAGAAACTTCAGGAGCGTTTGGCTAAGCTCGCCGGTGGTGTAGCTGTTCTCTACGTTGGTGCTAACTCTGAGGTAGAGATGAAGGAGAAGAAGGATCGTGTTGACGATGCTCTCTGCGCTACCCGTGCTGCTATCGAGGAAGGTATCGTAGCTGGTGGTGGTACTACTTATATCCGTGCTCTCGAGGCATTGAAGGATATGAAGGGTGACAACGCTGACGAGACAACGGGTATCCGCATCGTAGAGCGTGCTATCGAGGAGCCTTTGCGCCAGATTGTAGCCAATGCAGGTGGCGAGGGTTCTGTAGTAGTAAATAAGGTTCGCGAGGGCGAGGGTGACTTCGGTTACAATGCCCGCAAGGACGTTTACGAGGATATGCGCAAGGCTGGTATCGTAGATCCTGCCAAGGTTGAGCGTGTAGCTTTGGAGAATGCTGCTTCTATTGCTGGTCTGTTCCTGACTACAGAGTGCGTATTGGTAGACAAACCAGAACCAGCTCCAGCAGCTCCGGCAGCAGCTCCAGGTATGGGCGGCATGATGTAAAAACTGAATAGTTCGCGCAAAGAACGCATACTGTAAGGGTGCGGTTTTGCAAAGTAAAAATAACAAATAGGGGTGATTCTCAATGAATTACCCCTATTTTTGTATTTATTAAGTTTTAAAGATGCAAAAAATCGCAAAATTATTTGGAGTGAATTGACTTTTTTTGTAATTTTGCAAGCGAATAAAGATAGTTCTTCTCTATGCGAGTAGATTATCTTTCAAAGTTTGATTGTAATTGTATGAGGACCGTGAGGTCTGTGTACAATGAAAATATTTTTTTGATTTGTTTTAGTAGATTAGTTTTTAAGTAGTTTGTTTTTGAAAATCGGTTGTCGTGAGACATCCGATTTTTTTTTGTTATTTATTTTGTGTTCTCGAATTTATTGTGTAATTTTGCAGCATGAAGAATATTGATTGGAAAAAAGCATTGGTCTTCCTGATTGTTATCGGTGGACTGATTTATATAACAAAGGCTGAGTTGGGAATGACAACTACTAATTCATTCCTCACTACGCTTGGTATTTTATTGCTTCTCTTTATCGGTGATAACTTCGCTCAGAAGATAGACGATAATAGAAAGCGTCGTAAACTGAATGATGATGGAAAAGCTAATTAATCTTTATAGGCAATGGGCTGGCGAAGAACCTGCGGAGGTCATCAAGTTGGCAGAGCAGGGAAGTAACCGTCAGTATTTCCGTATCATCAAGCAAGATGGAGATACGGTGATTGGTGTCGTGGGCACCAGTCGTGATGAAGATCATGCCTTCATTTATCTTGCCAATCATTTCAACCTCCGACAGTTGCCTGTACCTAAGATCTTGGCAGTGAGCGAGGATCAGCTTTGCTATATACAGACTGACCTGGGGGGAACTTCGCTTTTCGATGCTATCAAGGGTGGTCGTGAGGCTGGAGGAAGATATAATCAGAAGGAGAAGGAACTTCTGAAGAAGACTATCCGTGAGTTGCCTAACATTCAGTTGCGTGGTGCTCGCGGGCTGGACTGGTCCAATTGCTATCCTCAGCCGGAATTTGATGTGGATAGCGTTCTTTTTGACCTCAACTATTTCAAGTATTGTTTCCTGAAACCTACCGATCTGGATTTTCATGAGCTGAAACTTGAAGCCAATTTCCGGTTGTTTGCAAAGGATCTTACTTCCGAAAAGATGGATTGTTTCCTCTATCGTGATTTCCAGGCACGCAACATTATGCTGGACGAAAATGGCAATCCGTATTTTATCGATTTCCAAGGTGGCAGAAAGGGACCGTTCTATTATGATCTGGCTTCCTTCCTCTGGCAGGCTTCTGCCAAATATTCCTTCAAGCTCCGCCGGGAGTTGGTTTGGGAGTATTATCAGTCGCTCAAGAATTATACGGAGGTTCCTTCGGTCCGCCATTTCGTGAATCGTCTGAGTCTCTTTGTGCTCTTCCGCACCTTACAGGTGTTGGGAGCTTACGGTTTCCGTGGCTATTTCGAGCGCAAGAAGCATTTTCTTGAGAGTATTCCACCTGCCATCCAGAATCTTCGTGATCTCCTTAAGATGGGCGAGAAGGTGTTCCCTTATCCCTATATGATGGATATGCTTCGCAGACTTACCGAACTGCCGCAGTTCAAGCGCATCGAGAGTGCTGCCGTAACACGTGCAGATGGATATAAGACTACAGATAATAATATTTATCGGGCTCATCCACAGGATGGACCGGCAACATTCTCCAAGTATGACGGAAAGGGACCTTTGGTTGTGAGAGTCTACAGTTTCTCCTTTAAAAAGGGTATTCCTGAAGATCCGTCTGGCAATGGTGGCGGTTATGTCTTTGACTGTAGAAGCTCTCATAACCCAGGCCGTTATGAACCTTACAAGAAGTTGACGGGTCTGGACGAACCGGTCATCCGATTCCTGGAGGATGATGGTGAGATTCTCCAGTTCCTGGAGCATGTCTATGCACTTGCCGATCATCACGTGAACCGTTATATCCAGCGTGGTTTCACCTCTCTGATGTTCTGTTTCGGTTGTACGGGCGGTCAGCATCGCAGTGTGTATTCCGCTCAGCATCTGGCAGAGCATATCCACGAAAAGTTTGGCGTGGAAGTGCAAATCTGCCATCGTGAGCAACAGATAGAGCAGGTTTTGCCTGCAAAATAAGAATAAGTGGCGTGCAAATTTGGCTATCTCGCAAAAAGTTAGTAAATTTGCACGCACATTAAAATATAGCTATACAGCAATGATGCAAGCAATGATATTCGCAGCAGGGTTGGGCACTCGCCTTAAGCCACTTACCGACCGTATTCCGAAGGCATTGGTAAGTGTCGGTGGAGAACCTTTGCTCAAACGTGTCATCTTTCAGTTGAAGGATGCCGGTTTCACTCGCATTGTAGTGAACGTGCATCATTTCTCCAATCAAATCATCGATTATCTCAGAGAGAATGATAACTTCGGTATGGACATCCGTATCAGTGAAGAGAGCGAAAAGCTGCTCGAAACGGGTGGAGGTATCCGGAAGGCATGGCCATTCTTCGATCAGACTGAGCCTATCCTGATTCATAATGTGGACATCCTGAGCAATGTGGATTTGAAGAAATTCTATCAGATGGAGTCGAAGGAACTTTCAGATGATTCTTCGGATTTTATGAAGGAGAAGGCTCCCTTGGCAGCCCGCCTTCTGGTGAGCGAACGCAAGACCAAGCGCTATCTTCTCTTCGATGACAGCATGCGATTGGTAGGCTGGACGAATATAGAGACGGGCGAGGTAAAGAGTCCTTATCCTGATCTCAATCCTAAAGATTATAAGATGTATGCTTTCTCGGGCATCCACATGGTAGCCCCATCACTCTTCCCATTGATGGAGGAGGAACCGGATAAGTTCCCAATCATGGATTTCTATCTGAAGCATTGCGACAAGGTTCGCATTGAGGGATATGTGAAGAACGACCTCAAGCTGATGGATGTGGGAAAGCAGGAGACGCTGAAAGAAGCGGAGGCGTTCCTGAAAGAATTATAAATTATAAATTAGACAATATGCAACAGAAGATTATTATTTTGGATTTCGGTTCACAGACCACACAGCTGATTGGCCGTCGTGTCCGTGAGCTTGATACCTTCTGCGAGATTATGCCTTACAACAAGTTTCCAAAGGATGACCCATCTGTGATTGGTGTCATCTTGAGCGGTAGCCCTTATTCCGTTCATGATCCGGAAGCTTTCAAGGTAGATCTGAGCCAGTTTATTGGCCGCATTCCTGTGCTCGGCATCTGCTACGGTGCTCAGTTCCTCTCTTACGCCCAGGGCGGTAAGGTGGAGGCTGCAGACAGCCGTGAGTATGGTCGTGCCAACTTGGAGCAGTTCGACAAGGAGAATCCTTTGTTCAAGGGATTCATCGAGAACTCTCAGGTTTGGATGAGTCATGGTGATACCATCACTGCGATTCCTGAGGACTATAAGTGCATCGCTTCTACTGCCAATGTGAAGTATGCTGCTTATGCTTCTACCAAGCAGCCTGTTTGGGCTGTACAGTTCCACCCAGAGGTGTTCCACTCTTTGCAGGGTACACAGCTCTTGAAGAACTTCGTGGTAGATATCTGTGGCAGCAAGCAGGACTGGAGTGCTGACTCTTTCGTTGAGACAACAGTTGCTGAGTTGAAGGAACAGTTGGGTGACGACAAGGTTATCCTCGGTCTTTCTGGTGGTGTTGACTCAAGTGTTGCTGCCGTTCTCCTGAACAAGGCTATCGGTAAGAACCTTACCTGTATCTTCGTTGATCACGGTATGCTCAGAAAGAACGAGTTCCGTGATGTAATGGAGGATTACAAGTGCTTGGGTCTGAATGTAATCGGCGTTGATGCATCAGAGAAGTTCTTTGCTGACTTGGCTGGTGTTACAGATCCAGAGGAGAAGCGTAAGATTATCGGCCGTGACTTCGTGGAGGTTTTCAATGCTGAGGCTAAGAAGCAGACTGGTGCCAAGTGGTTGGCTCAGGGTACTATCTATCCTGACCGTATCGAGAGCTTGAACATCACTGGCAAGGTAATCAAGAGTCATCACAATGTAGGTGGTCTTCCTAAGGAGATGAACCTTCAGTTGTGCGAGCCATTGAAGTGGCTGTTCAAGGATGAGGTTCGTCGAGTAGGTCGCTCTATGGGTATGCCAGAGCACCTGATTACCCGTCACCCATTCCCAGGTCCAGGTTTGGCTGTCCGTATCTTGGGTGACATCACTCCAGAGAAAGTACGTATCCTTCAGGATGCTGACGATATCTATATCCGTGGCTTGCGTGAGTATAAGGTGAAGTTGAGTGGTGAGGAAGCTCGCCGCGTCCTGGCTGCCGGTGTTCCTGCTGACATGCAGAATGGCGAGATAGAGGTATCTCTCTACGATCAGATCTGGCAGGCTGGTACCGTATTGCTTTCTACTGTCCGTTCTGTAGGTGTGATGGGTGATGAGCGTACATACGAGCACCCTGTTGCCTTGCGTGCCGTAACAAGTACTGATGCGATGACAGCCGACTGGGCACATCTTCCTTATGATTTCATGGCTAAGGTAAGTAATGAGATTATTAATAAGGTGAAGGGTGTAAACCGTGTATGTTATGACATCTCTTCAAAACCACCTTCGACAATCGAGTGGGAATAGTCGGAATACCGATAAACAGACACTCAAATAAAGATGAATTAATTTAAACTCAATAAGTTAGGGGATTCGTTGACGTAATAGCTTGATTGTCAACAAATCCCCTTTCTTGTATAAAATCAACAGGCTATAGCATAAACTTTGTTCGCATCAACACCTTCGATGTTCACCCATGCCTCCCCACCAGGCGTTCTGGCTGATTTGCAATCCGCCGGAATAGTAAGCCACTTTCAAAAACACTCTTCACTCTTCACCGGAAGGACATAAATATCTGTAACTTAGAAACTTGCACGGGTGAAGAGCTTGCGCCACTCTTCACCCACTCTTCACCCGGAGCCGCTTTCGGAAAATCTGTAAAAATCTGTGGGACGTAAAAAAAGTGGTTTCAGCCCCCGGCCGAACAGGGCGAGCTTCCGATTCAATTCCGTGCGCAATCCGAATGTGAACAGTGGTGAAGAGTGGTGAAGAGTGGAGCGTCACTCTTCACCTCTTGCAACCCCAGTGTTTATCGGGGTTTCAGCCGATTTGGTGAAGAGTGAAGAGTAAAAAGAAGAGTGGTGCTTTTATAAAAAAAACTCCCGACGTATCGTTTGGTGCCTGGCAATGGCAGATTATTGCCCTGGTAAGGGGCAATGTTGTGCCATAGTGAGGCAATAAACGCTACAAGCCGCTTTACGCATCGGCAGTACTATCATGGCGATCTCTCAGTAACGTCTTTGCGCCTTGTAAGTACTATCGCTGTTGCTTGTAAGTACTATCGTTGTTGCATCGTTTTTACGTAAATAGTCTTCGGAGTAACCTTTACTTGTTGCCGGAAGAATTAATGTTATAAGCCGGAGAAGCCTATATCTTCAGCCGCACAACAGCTGTTGTGCGCTTGCATAACAGCTGATATGCGCTCGCCCAACAGCTGTTGTGCAAGTGGAAATCAGCTGGTGGGCGATGAGTTGTTGGATATAAGTTCTGTGTATGTATATGAACGAGCCGTAACGAGCTTCAAGCTGTTAAACCAGTCGAAATTTGCGACCAGATCAATCATCTTACTATAACCTCATTATCTTGTAACCGGTCACAATTTGTGACCGGTTCGCCCTTACCGTTAGTCGTTCCGACGGATTATGGTGCAAAGGTATGAACAAATGAGAAGACTACAATTGTATAAATGCAGAGCCGCTTACTATTCTAGAGAAGGTACGTATTCTCTAGGATGCAGATGATATCTACCGTGGCTTGCGTGGGAGTATTCGGAATGCCGATAAACTGCCACTCAAATAAAGATGAATTAATTTAAATTCAATAAGTTAGGGGATTCGTTGACGTAAATTACTGATTGTCAACAAATCCCCTTTCTTGTACATTTTTACACTCAACACTTGGCAGTTTCCAATGCGTATGAATCTATTTATTACTTTGATTCTATGCGCTTCGTTTCTTGTTCAAACAGCGTGATCAAGTCCTTTTCAACCTTTGAAAAGGTTGCATCCATATCCATTTCTTCTGCATCATCAAAGTGTTTGGTAACAGACAATCCTTTATAAGGTTCTGTCATTGTAACTTTGAAAGTATCAGAAGAAAGCATTTCACAAATGCCTTCCAAATGAATCTCTTTGCCTGCGATTACAGGATTAATATCGATATCAAAACGGTACATATTGCTTGCTTTTTAGAACAATCCCCACTCGGCAAAACGCTCAAATCCACCAATTTGTTTGATGTATTGGCGAGCAATTTCTACAATCTCAGAATATGGCTTCCCATCAATCTCTGTATCACCAATGGCACAGAATAACTCCACAGGTTTACCTGTTTCTTGTGCTTTAAGGAACGCATAGATATTGACTGAAACGTCTGCTTTGCTTAGGTCCTTGCCCTGCACTCCTCCGCCCGAAACAGACTGAGCCATGTCAGAGCCAAGTTTGCGGTTTGTAGCACCTGCGTCAACGTCTGTTCCACCTGTCCAATCTCCAAGTGGATTAACCACGGCAGTAGGGTAGAGGCTCTTCAAATCCTTTGTCTTAGCATTGCTCTGACATATTATCAGCTTACCATTGCCTAATACATACTTGCCATCGGAAGGATATGCCTTGTATATGTCGTGGGCAATCTTACTAAGTTCTTTTTCCTCATCAGTTAGCGGAACACCCTTAAAGATACCATTATCGCCACAGCGAACTTCGCCGTCTTGGTTGCTTGCAAGTATAGGGTCTTGCTGCACCATTACGAGCTGCACTTTGAGGTTCTTTTGTCCTGTGATACGAAAAACAACAGCCTCAACCTCAGTTTGCGTGAATGCCACACTACTTTCGATGATGAGGTTTGCCACACCATGCCCCAATAATACCTCTACAGCAATTCTTGGGTTTTCTTCTCGCTTGTACGCAAGGTCAACTAATGCACCTGCGATTCTGTCTGCCACCTTATCCGGATGGCTTGGATTTACTTTTTCAATCATTGTTCTTACTTTTAAATGTTATTCTTTTTGTTCATGTAACTTTCTATCGTATCGTAACTAATACCTTCTGAAAGGTATTTGTTGATTAACTCATACTTTTTAGTACTTACCCTAAACTCCAACTCTCTTATTTGCTTGTTCAGTGGCGTCAACGTGCGCTGATAAGAGATGTTATCCATGCGATTGCTTTTCAAATCAGCCTTCAATGCTCGCTTACGCATCTTGAAAGAGTTGATTTGAGCCTCACACTCCTCTCTGAAGGATTGAAAAGTTGAAAAAGCCTCACTAATCTCAGCATCCTTGTACTTCATATAGGTATCTGCATACATAGAGTACCATTTATCGGATTCTTTGGTTAGTCGCTCTACTTTCTTTTTCAATTCATTTATCTCAGACTGCATAAAGCGTTCCTTTATTTCAGATGAATAGTTCCAACCGTCACCATCCTCAGCATGTAAGATTTCAAGCACTTGTTCAAGTGTGTAGGCTTGATAGATATGCTTTGCCTCGTCATATTGAGTATTGATGTTGACGAATGGTTGCCAATGACTTATGAATGAAGACACCTGTATAGGCTCAATCCTGCCGTCTTCAAAAACCTCTGCACAGTGGTTCGTTCCGCTCAATGGACTGCCTGCTAAGTGAAAAACGAGACTGCGATTGCCATCTTTGTCTGTTCGCAAAGCTTTAGGACATTCATTCCACCACTCCAAGTATATGCCCAAGGTTGGTGTATGAAAACCTGATGTTCCTGTATAAGCGAGTACATTTTGAACGGCAACAGGAGCAAGAAACATTCGGCTGTCACGCATGATGCGCTCACTATGTGCCAATAGGTAGAAAGCGTTATCCGTGAAGAGTTTCTTCTGTTGCTCCACGTCTTCTGTTGTTCTTGGTAGAGGCTTACATGGCTTATTGCCAATACTCAGATACGTACCTGTTGCATCCAATTTCATCTTATCGGGTACAAAGTCGTCTTGATGTGATTCTTTTGGAAAGCACTCAAGTACTGCACCATTCATTAGGGTGATGCTGTTTTGTGGCTGTTCTGTGTTATTATGTATCATGTTCCAATATTATTTAATGTATGAATGAAATTCGTTTGCCTAAAATGTGAATATCCTTCGACTCCAAGAGGTTGTAGTCTATCTGCGGCTCCATTCCACAGGAAAGACAGTCACGGCAAATCATAAGAATCTTGCCAAGGTTATTCTGACCAACAAACACACCAAAGCTATTCACTTTGCAAATCTCCATGTTGACTAAGCGTTTCAAAGCTGCCTTGCTAATCTTTGGATTGTCCGTCTTAGCCTGTCTTGTAACTTTCTTTTTAAGCTCAGCTCTTCTTATAGCCAACTCTGTATTGGTACATCCCCAAACTTCTTTGGTGTCACTATGTTGCTTGGTAGTGTCCTCTATGATGATAGCGTCATGTGGCAGCTGTAAGAGTAAATTTGCAAAGTCGGCATTACCCTTACACTTCTGCCATACAACGTAGAGCATCCATTGTATGCGGAAATCGGCAAAATCTTGACGGATGAGATTATTGTTTCTTTTCTTGATGAAACGTTTGGCAGCAAAGCCGCTTGTCTGACGTTGCATATCCTCTTGTACCAACAGATGCTTTTCTGATGAGTCCGAAAACTCACCACATAGATAAAGCGTCTCACTATCACGCCAAGTTACACCTCCGAATGAAAATGGATAGCCACCTGCCATGTTGGAAAGACGCACGTTAATGCCATTCACCATGTCCGAAGCCTTGGCGAATGACAAACAGTTAAAGTGTGAAGCATTGATGTACTCCACACGACCTAAGATGATTTCTGATGTTTTTGATGTTGCCATAAAATTTTAATTTAAAGATGAATAATCAAGCCTTAAACTCACATCTATTTTACCACCGTGGCAATGGCTAATCTGCTCGGTTGGTTCTGTATTTAAACAGTCTCTTGATGCTTGTCAATAAATAAAAGAACAACTCCCCATTTTGGAAAGCGGTTGCAAAATTACGTTCTTATTCTGAGAAAAACGAAAAGATTGTGCTAAGAAAAGTTAACGATGATTAGTTTAGAGTTCTGCTAAATAGTATTTGTGCTTATCAAATGATTTGGATATGGGGTCTTGTTATATGGAAAGAGGCTGCCAGAAGCAGCCTCCATAAATCTGTATTTCAATATTACCAATATGTTATTTTGACAGTCTCTTTGTGTAGAAGTCCATCGTAAACAATCTCTGTTGGTCTGCCTTGCTCGTCTGAAGAAGTTATTTTGTCTTCCCAATTTTTAGGTATGTAAATCGAACTCCCGATGATGTCTAAAATAGGTATTGACATTTTTTCTTCCGTTTTAGCGTTTCCCCAAATATCTTCTCTTTCTTCGTGAGCATTATTTTCTTCGTCATAGGCAAATGTACTTGTGTCGTATTCATCTTTGATTTTTACAATACGGTTCTTGCTGTCATATGTAACATTGCACAATGTGTAGTTGTCACAGGAAATAATATCTTCATTTGCGCTAACCTTGTTATACTCCACCTCTTTACCATCCTGTGATATTAGTTTCCCTTGTTTTATGGTGTAACTGTGAGAAGAAGTAAAGGTAGTATAGTCTCTATTGCACTTAACGCTGATAAGAAATCCCTGTTTGTTAAATTCGTATATAGAATTCTCTTTTTCGCTTGTCATACGAATTTGTTTAATTCCATTGGGTAATCCTATAACTTCAACATCAGAGAAAGATGGTGTAGGAGCAGAAGGTCTATAATTTCTTTTTTTTCTTTCTTCTTTTTGCTGTTGCATTGCCTTTTCTTGCTCGATAGAATCTCTTACATGCTTTTCTGCCATCTCAGCATTGTATTCTTCCAATTCAACTTGTTCGATGTGCTTGTTATATTGTATTAATCCTATAACTGCAATTATAGCACAAACGACCACTAAGAGTATGGTTAAACACGATTTTTCCATACTCTTAGTTTTAATTTCTTCTTCCTTCTTTTCTTCTTTCTTCTTTTCAAAATTTTCTTTCTTCTTTTCTAAAACCCCAATGGCAGATGAAGGATAATACATCTTTAGTAATTTCTCCTTCTGATTTTCTGTTAAGCCAAAATCTTCTTGCTTTAAATATTTTTCAAAGTTTTTGTAATAAGCAACTCGTTCTTCTAATGTTTTTAATTTATGCGTACAAATACTACTGCGGGTACAGTCTTTTCCAAGTCCGTCTACATAGAAATATTTTTCCTTCCTATCTAGGTTGAAATGTATAACGTAAAATGGAATAGCTATAGGAACGCCATCGTTTTGCAATTCAGAGATTACTGACTCATCATACCCAGAATACAAAGGTTTCATGCGGATATTGCTTGAAAATTTTTCTTTCCCTAATCTATTCCAAATTTCATTAGGAGTCCACTCACTATTACTAATGTTTACATCAAAGTTGGTTTCATATTTGCCTTCTATAGATTCCTTGATATACAAATCGCTGTCACGTGTTATACCAAAGCTGTCAAACGAAGGTAGCTTTTGAGCCTTGACATCGTATGATGGGAGGATAAAAATCTTTTTGCCTTTTAAAGTGCCATTATCAGGTATTCCATCTTCATTTTCACCTGTCCAATAATATTCGTAATAAACGTTATATGCAATAAAAGGGATACTGTAAGTTGAAATATTTATAATCTTAATGTTTTCAAAAGAAACTTTTTTCCCATACAAATAGCTTAAAAACAGCTCAATAGCTTCATCCTTTGTTATAGAAAATCTAACAATTCTTGGTTTGTGCTCTTTTGACTTACCGCTTGTTGTTGGCTTTTCTTTTGGAAAAGGAATCTTTGTTCCGCAAAACTCACAGTATCTTCCAACTGTTCCCTCTGCGCCACAATTAGGACATATTGCTTTGTTTATCATATTTATGAAAGACTTAAAAGTACGAGTAAATTCAGAATGCCTGTAATCACAATACTTATTACTATAAGTATAGGCATACAGCCACCTGTTTGAACACTATTTTCTTTTGTCCCCAAGGTATCAGAAATTTTAGAAACACCTGCTGCTAATTCTTTGCATATTTCTAAATCGCTGATACCGAAACTATTCATACTGAGGGCATTGGTTAGATTGTTACATCTTAAAGACTGAGAAGCATTTATAATGTTGTTTCTTTTGCTTTCTGATTCTTGTCTTACCATGAGGTATCGTCTCACTTTACCTAACAGATAAAGAGATACTGCGCACAAACCATCTGCCAAGAACAATAAAACAGGATTAAATCTTTCTCTCCATTCGTGGTCAGTTATAACATTCAATGTAATAGCAATTAATGCTACAAGTGAAAGCAACAGTAATATGCCACCCAATAAGCCCCAAAAGATTGCATTCCCCTTGCTGTCCTTTATTGTTTTGTTGAGTTCGTCTAATGAGCTTTTTTCTTTTTCATCAATAGGGGAATTTGAGTATAGATAGTGCCCTGTACCATCAATGATAAAATCATATTTATCTTCATGATAGTTATAGCTGATAGTCCAAGTTGCTAAAAGGAAAGCTCTTCCTGCTCCACCGTTTGTTGAGCAAGAATATGATAAATCTTCATAAATACGTGGAAGTTGAGCATGTACAGATTTTTCAATGTCACCATCTAAAAGTTTTCCACAATCGCTGTTGTTCCAAACAATAGCTTGTGAATCACCCTTTTCTTCAATAATATAAGTTTGCTCTTCTGAACTTAGATTCTTACGAGCTGTTTGGTCATATAGAGTTTTGTCAAATTTGATGCTTTCAAAAAAGTTATTGAAACTTGTTGATAATGGACTTACGTCACAGTTTGGTAGCAAGAAGCTAAAATTGCCTCCTGCTACACCATTCATAGGATATTTCTTTTCTATTTCTTTGGTTTCGTCTCCAACCTTGTATTTTTCTGTCTCAATTTTTAGACACGACCAATTTGCTTGATATGAGCCTATGTAAGAATACATAGGGATGAGAACAGGTGAGACTTCCGTAATCTGAAGTTTGTTGAAAATATCAGATGGTACAGCTTCCTTTTGAGCTAAATTCTTTAAAAAGATTTTTATAGCTTCATCTTGTGAAATTTTAAAGTCCAGAACAGTCTTTCTAATAGTAGTGGAATATTCTGTATCTTTTTTCAACTCCACAATCTTTGTACCGCAAAACTCACAGTATCTTCCAACTGTTCCTTCTGCTCCACAATTAGGACATATCGCTTTCTTTATCATGATTATATCTTTTGTGATACAATATTTGCAATAATCAATAGTGCCGTCTGTGCAGTTCGTCAGACTGTCTTGTTGATTACATTCGACTTAAATTCTTACTTACCCTTTGTCTTATTCTTTAATAGTTGCATTGCTCCTTTAGCGAGAACGGACACACTTAAAGAGTGCATACTCTTAAATTCCTTTTGCGCCTTACTTCTACTCTTATCTGATAAAATAAAAGCATCAACAGGTGTATCTTTAGGTACATGCAGCATATTATCTGAAACATAACAAAAGAAACGTGTAGCGGCTTCTGTATCATCACCAAATGATAAGACCAACGATTCATAATGATTTTTTGTCATTGGCTCAATGCCAAATTCTTGTGCAAATGAAATCTTATGCTCCTCAGCAAAAGCTGCACATCTATTGACATCCACATAATTATCTTTTAGCAAAATAAAGATTTGTGGCTTGCCATTTTTTATGTTTTCCTCAAACAATGGTTTGCAATCATTATATCTGCTAAACATTTCATTGCCCACATTGAAAGCACTAACCCCAAAACGGATATCGTCTTCGTCTATCATTTCATCATCGGCAAGTCCGATTTTATCCAAGTCCAATGTAAAACCCATATTGACATCGTTCTTCGGTTTCTTCATTTGTATAGCTGTGAAATCCTTGAAAAAAGCCAATACTGTATCATAGTAGGTTATATCTTTGGGGATTTGTACCATAGCAGGTTTGTCAAATAGTACATATTTTATATGCTGCGTTGTTTCTTCCACAGCGTTTTCTTTCATACCGCTTTCTTGTGCTATGATATCCTTTTCTTGTGATTTATCACCCTTTTCTAATAGCTTCTTTCCACAGCCTTCACACACCTTGGAAAGTGCAGGAATTGAGTTCCCGCATTGAGGGCAAATCTTATTGCACAGAGCCAATATGCCCATTATGTCTCCACTTAAATCAGCGTTATTTCCACTTTCCATTAATTTGCCAAAATAAGAATGGCTTTCACTCTTTGGCGTAAATAATCCGCTAAGTTTTAGAGAGGTTTCATCAAATTTGAGAACAGAGCTTTCATACCCCTTCTTTTCTGCTCGTTTGTTGTATCTCTCTACCATTTTGGCCACTTTGTCTTTCAACTCAGATGGCACATTCCATTCATGATGTTCGCTTGAAATATATTCTTGCGTCTCAAAAAGCCCCATTAAATTATTTTTATCCATAACTATTTGATTCTATTTGAAATAACTTTTGTTATAAACAACAATATCAGTTGAAACACAACTATAAGTGTTATCACTATTATCACCCAATTATCCATTATTCTATTGGGAGAAAATAGCGACAATACAAGTTCGATGAATCCTAAGATGGGATATAACACATACAAAGACGATTTGAAACCATCTTTTAATTGCACTATCCCAATCAACAACATAAAAATCCCAAACAATATGATGATTCCGCTGCTGAGAAGCATATTAAGCCACTCATAACTACTCAATAATAGGCCAAACAAAAAGTTGGTGATAAGTAGTGTTGTGCAAGTGAATAAGACTATTCTCTTCATTGTCGTATACTTTTATATTATTGGTAACGGTGGAGGACATTCTTCGTCAAACAAAGATTGAAAGTCTTCCACGTTGCAAATTTTATCCCAAGCTTTCATGCCTTTTCTCCAAACTAATATGTTAGCATTGATTTCATTGGCTGAATACTTTTGGCATATAGTATCAAAATCCATTGGCCCAACTGATTTGCCATTTATGCCTAAGTAATAGACACATGTTTTAGGTAATGGGGGAGGAACTTCATCAGAGTTTAACCCATTGGAAAGTGTCTTTGAAGCCATGGCTCCGACAGCATTTCCTATGCCAACACCTGCTCCAAGTCCCATTGCTGTACCCATTCCGCCCTCATTTTCAGCAGCAGCCTCAAGTACATCGTACGAACGAGATAGACGATAATTCTCTTTGCCCATGATATTGATATGAGCAGCCTCGTCTTTGACTTGTTTCAAGCGTACAAAACTTGGGTCGTCTTCTTTTACAGAAATGGAAATGATGTTGAATAGTTCCAAGCTGATACCATAACGCATAAAAGTATCTTGTAAATGGCTTTGTGCATATTCTGAAAGACCTTCAACCTGTGAATTGACATTCAAAGTAGATAGACCTTCTTCCTTCAGCTTGTTGTAGATGATGGTTGTCAGTTTAGACAATATCATACCACGGAAATAAGACACAACCTTGTCAACGGCAAAGGTTGGCATATTTCCTACTAATCTTTCAAGAAAAATTCTTGGACTGATAATCTTGAATCCATATTGCCCAAAAGCACGTATTGGAACAATCACATCATACTTTGGATCCTCGACTTGCAAAGGTGTTGCTGTACCCCATTTACAATCAAGCAGTGATACTTGGTTGACAAACCACACTTCGGCAGTAGAAGGGGTATCACCTCCAAATGGAATGTTAACCACCTTATTTAATATAGGAATGTTTTCTGAATTTAGTGTGTATGTGCCACTTGTGAACTCGTCTAATATCTTTCCGCCTTTTACAAAGAATGCAGTTTGGCTTGGATAGACAATCAACTGACTGCCTAACTTTATATTGTCTGACTTAAACTTGCCTACAAGTTCTGTATCAGAAATTTCATACTTTATAACATCAACAATTGCCATGCGACAGACAAGTTAGAAGCACCTTCAGCTCAAACAGTGCAGTTTGACAAATCTATTAAAATAGGCATACAAAAAAGTGGAGCTTCTATTCGCACCCTTGATGTAAGCCTTCGACTGCTCATGGAATTGGGATATGAATAGACAACTCCACTTGCAGTATGTTCGTGTTGATATACGAATACACCGAAATGGAGCGTCCTTTCACATATACCCTCAATTCCATTTTGTGAGTTGTCGAAGTTCACATCAAATCAGGTATAAGCGAAATACGCTTTTTCTAATATGTCTGTCAAAAGCCTATTACAGCAATATGACGTAACAAAGTTAATGAAATTCTATGAGACTAAAGAATTTCTATTGATGAATTTGCTGTTTTCTATCTGTATTTAGAATAATTCCATTTTGCGGTTGCGTTTTGTTTGAAAACTGTGTGAAAATAACCTTTTAGATTTGATTGATACATTTTGAATAGCGTATCAATACCTATTAGAAAGATTAAATTGATACACTTGATTGTTTGATACAGTTGGATGGTTTTTCCATTTTCAACAATAACATAAAAGTAAAAGAACATAGACGTTATCATTTGAAAATGGAAAATCAGATTAGTTATTCTATTGGCTTTTTGTAAGGCCTTCTCGGAATGTTATTCCTGTCATAAAACTCATATAATCTACTCAAGCCTATCTTTATTCCATTTGCTTTGAGCATAGCAAAATTATCTTTCACAGACAGACTGCAATCATAGAGGTTGCCAATCTCTTCGTCCTTCAACTTGCGCCTGACGATTCCAACCATCGACTTGGGCTTGATGCCTCTTTCAGAACAATACAGTTTATCTACTTTGAACTTACTCGGCTTACGCTTCGTCTTTATGTTTATCTTTTCGTATTCCATATTTAGGGCATTGTTGGCAATCCTCATTAGCTCTTGATTATTCAGAGTGTTGTCTGAGTTATCATAATACCATTGCCGTTCAGCAACCAAATTATATAATAGGTGTTCAAATGTGATGGTTGGGAAAATCTTTCTGCGTATGAGTGCAGACACAAACAAGCATTTCCTCCTATTGTCGCCATCCCTCTTTATCTTTACAACCGATACTTTGCGAATATCGCCACTATTGCTTGTTACGACATCTTGATACCAACTTCGATATATCTCTTGATAGTTTTCGGGTATCAACGCATAACCGTTATTATATGTTAGCTCGGTATGGTCAAAATAGCAGTATCGCTCTCGGTACTTGATAATCAATTCAGAAGGTGGAATTTCAAAGAGGTCGTTAATGAAATCCTTATCCTTTATAGGATAGACACATTCATTACTATTTGCAGATTCCTTTACTGACCTGTTTTCATGGTGGGCTGATTCAACAAGTGCAGCTCCAAAATCTGATAAAGTATAAACTTTGTCTGTAGAATACACTTCACACCTTGGCGTTCCGTTGCCATTCATATATTGTGCAGGTCTTGCTCCACACGAATCTTGGTCGGGATAAGTTGGGTAATCTTTGCGAATCTCCTTTATGATGCCTCTATACGCTGAGGCTAACGTTTTGCCATTTAAAATGTCCTCACGGAATACATAGCAAAGGCGAAAACGAAACTTGTTACCCTTACTTGGACAAAGATTGCTCGGTGTTGTATAGTATATAGTAGGCTTCTTCGATAATCCACAAACAAATTGCTTCATTTCCATATTGGAATCATCAACATCAACGAATACAACATTAGCTCGGTCAAAATTATCATTCTTCTTCTCGTATATTTTAAAGGTGTCGGCTTTTGTTGTAAACCAATGGCAAAAACAAAATCCTTCTTTGATGTGTTTTACAAAGTCCTCAATACTTATTGAAGAACGTTTAAAACACAGTTTCTTAATGTCTATACTCTCTTTAGTTGCGTAATGTTCGAGAGATAGACTTAGTTTTAATGCTATCACGTTTCATAATCGTAATATCATTATTTTGTTGGACAGGGTTTCGCCTGTCCCTTTTAGTTTTATCTTGGCTCTACATAGCCTATTCTGTTTACAGTCTAAGACAGTTCCTATCTGTTCGGTTTGGAATCTTTGGATGGTGGTGGTCTCTTTCTGTTTCTCTTCATATTTAATATGGTTTTATTTCTATCATTTATTCTCACGTTGCAAACATACTACTTGGGAGACTACTATTGCAAAATTGAATATTAAAAAATCTGAAGACTTGAAAGCAAAGGCATTTTGTATACCGGAAAATTTTCTAAAAGATGCACGGCAACCCCTTGTAGTCGATGCCTCGCTCCCTCTATAGGGGATATACAAAGGTGGGATACGGACGGAGTACTCCCCTTAACTTCATTATATACAGTGCTTTGTACTTGTCTAAGTAGTAGAAACTGATGCTGAACATTTACACCTTATTTATATAGTGGGCATCCACGTTTGTCACGTTGTTGTTTTAAAGCCCTGTATGTTTACACCTTATTATATATATAAGGGCTGATGTTGATTGTCTTGTTGAGGCTTGAAATCAATTGATTTTAAGTAGGATTAATCGTGTAAGTGACTGATAGCCATGGTCGTGTATGAAGTTCGTGCTGTCCCCGATAAATATCCCCGATAATAGCTAACTCTCTGAATATCAGATATAGAGTATAATTGAGTGGGAATAATCATATAAAAAAGACCACCATTTGAGTTGGATATCAAACTCAGATGGTGGTCTTTTTTTTGATGAAGAGTACTGAGTACTTTCTGAATGATGTACTCAGTACTTTTTGTTTTTAATAACCGTCGTTCTGCTTCAACTGCAAGTTAGCATCAAGTGCACCCTGTGGGATAGGGAGATAACGGTTGGTGGTCTTGAATACACGATCCTCAATCTTCTTGTCAGCTGCAGAAGCATTTACATTGATAGTGGCGCGCATACCAGGAGCCACAGACTTATCCATGCTCACAGTACCAACCCGACGCTCCAATGTGCAGTTCAGCAAAGTCTCAGCCAACATCTTGCCACTGGCATCCTTCCAGCGTAAGATATCAGCACGGCGGATACCCTCACCTGCGAACTCAACACCACGTTCGCGACGAATCAACTCGCGAAGCTTCTCCTTGGTATTGTACTTAGCTTCATCTACATCAGGCATACCAACACGGTTACGAACCATATTCAGGTAGGTGTAAACCTGAGCAGAAGGACCGTTCAATTCATTCTCTGCCTCGCAGTAAGTAAGCAATACTTCTGCATAGCGGAAGACGATAGGCTGGCAAGTGGTGTTCCAGATGTCAGGATACTGGTTCATAGGTGCCAAGTACTTACCCCATGTCAAACCAGTCTTTGAACTGTTGTCGGCTGCGGTGTAAAAGTTGGCATTAGAAGCTCCATTTATAGTCTTGTCAAGCGAATTGTAGATAGCCTCTTTACCATTACCATTGATGTAGTCACAACCTGGATAGATGACAGTCATTGCCATACGTGGGTCACGGTTGTTGAATGGATGAGTAGGATCATAGCCAGAACCCGGTTCGTCCTTGGTCAAGCCGTTTGCCATTTCATAGGTGTCGATCAAGCCGTAGCTAGGAACGATAGAAGACCAACCGCCATCGGCGTTGTTGTACATACGGCCAATCACATCGTTATAGTAGTCGTTTTCTACAGCCTGTACGGCAAGGATGATTTCCTTGGAATCCTGACCTGCTACATTGAACAGGTTAGCATAGTTGTTGTCCAACTCATACTGATTCAGTGCAATGATCTTCTCAGCACGATCCTTAGCAGTAGCATAGTCTCCATAATAGAGAGCCTCGCGCATGCGGAGTGCCAGAGCTGCACCCTTGGCGATGCGACCACGGGCTGCAGGAGTTACATTGATATCGTTTACCAACTCGTCGAGTTCCTTCTCGATATACTCCTTCACCTCCTGCTCGCTTTTACGTGGAACCATAGCTTCCTCTGCAGTAGCATAGCTTTCGATGATAGGTACACCACCATAGTTCCAATTCATCAGGAAATAGCGGTAAGCGCGAATCCAACGAGCCTGAGCCATAATGTCTTTCTTGGCAGTTTCTGGCATAGTACACTTGTCTATGTTAGCCAACAGCTCGTTGACGCGACGGATGCGTGAGAAGTCGTACCAGTCTCTACCGCTTGATGCGGTCACAGTTCCATTGCCGATAGGTGTATAACCCTCCCAGGAGAACTGGTCGTAACCAAAGTCACTTGTACCATCCCAATACAGGAGGAAACCATCCCAGCCCCAACCGGAATTGTATTGGTCTTGCCAATTGTTGTAACAGCCAACGAGGAACTTGTCTGCATCGTCCTGGGTTTGCCAGGTGCTGACAGGTGAAAGGGCATCCTTTGGGGCTGTATCGAGGAAATCGGAGCATGAGGTTGCCAAGAGGGCGGTCATGCCGATAAATATATATTTCTTAAGATTTCTCATGATAATATCCTTTTTAAGTTATTAGAATGTTACGCTCAAACCGAATGAGTGAGTGCGGAGCAATGGATAAGAGCTGAGTCGCTGGCTCGTAGCCTCTGGATCCACGTTGATGTCGAGGTCGTCGATTGTGAACAAATTCTCGCAAGAGTAGTAAACACGTAGCTTGTTGACATGCAGGAATTCGAGTGCCGACTTAGGAAGTGAGTAACCCAGCTGCAAGTTCTTCAAACGGCAATAAGATACATTCTTGAGCCAGAATGTAGAAATCACCTGACGAGAAGAGCTAGGAGAGTTTGTATTGGTGAACAATCTTGGCATCTTAGGATTTGACTTGTTGTAAGTCCAGGAGTCTCTCCAGATGGTTGCTGGGTGAGAGCTGTCGCCCACAAAAGCACCTTCTACCTCGTATGCATCGAAGTAGCGGTAAGCCTTAAACTGTCCATTGAAGAACAGAGAGAGGTCGAAACCCTTCCAAGCTGCGTTCAGGTTCAAACCGAAGGTCCAGCGAGGAACAGAACTGCCTGCATAGAAGCGGTCGTTCTCGGCATCAATCTTGCCATCACCGTTGATATCCGCATATTTCAAGTCACCAGCCTTGAAGCTGCCACCGCCGAAAGGACAAGAACCCTTTGAACCGTCTGCTGGCCAGTATTTGTTCATATACTCCTGTGCCTCAGCATCAGTCTGGAAGAATCCATCAGCCTTATATACATAGTAGCTGTTGAACTCCTGACCCGTAGCGTTGCGCTGGTTGTAGCCAGTACCTACGTATCCCTTACCAGGCATGCTCTCAATCTTGTTCTTGTTGTATGCAACATTCAAGCCTGCGCCTACTGTCACCTCACCAATCTTATCGTTGTAGTTGAGGCTCATCTCGACACCCTGGTTGCGCATCTGACCCACATTGTCAAGATAGCTACCCAAAGCAAACTCGTAAGGAGCATCTACAGAGATCAGGATACCATCTGTAAGACGGTTGTAGTAATCAACAGATGCAGTAATCTTGTTATCGAGGAATCCCAGGTCAACACCTACGCCCCATGTGGTCGCCTTCTCCCATGTGATGGTGTTGATCTTGTATGAACTCTGGTAGTATCCGGATGTTACCTTGCCGTCGAATGCATACTTGGCGTTGATGTTGTATGTATTGATAGCTGGATAGTAATCGCTCAAAGCCTCCTGGTTACCCAACTGACCCCATGATCCGCGAATCTTCAGGTTAGAGAGCCAAGACTTGGTTCCCTCCATGAAAGCTTCCTCGCTCACACGCCAACCTGCAGAGAATGATGGGAAGTAACCCCAACGATGACCATCTGCGAAACGGCTGGATGCATCAGCACGGAGGTTAGCCTCGAAGAGGTAACGGCCTGCAAAGTCGTAGTTAACACGACCAAACCATGAAAGCATATTCAACTCACGGGTATTTCCCTGTGCCTGCTGCGTAGATACATCACCGGCATTGATATCGGTAACACTATTATTAGGGAAGTTCTTGCGGTAAGTGTACCAATACTTATAGTCGTAAGCCTCTGCATGCCATCCTGCCAAAGCCCCAACGGTATGCTGTCCGAAGGTCTTGTTGTAGTTCAGCAATGCCTCGAAGGTCTTGCGCTCCCACTTATATACTCGTTCATCGTGGAAATTTGGATCGGTCTTCTTGTTCGCATTGTAAACGAAGAACTTCTGGAAGTAGTCGTAGTTCTGGTTGTTATTAACATAAGATGCACTCAACTTAGCTGTCAAGCCGTCAAGAATCTTGTAATCAACACCGAAGAGACCTGTGAAGTTGGTATTGCGGCGATATACCTTCAGATCGTTATCGAGCCATGCAATAGGGCTACCGTCAGAAATGGTTCCCCATGTACCATCGTCATAACGAGCGGTAATCCATGGTGCAATCAAGTTGAGCTGACGGATAATCTGGTCAGAACCACCACCTGCGTATGCAGAAGAAGGGTCGGTATAATCGTTCTTGATGTAAGCGAGATTCAAGCGGGCTGTGAGGCGGCTGTTGATCTTCATCTCCAGGTTGGTACGGCCGTTAACCTGCTCACGTCCAGCGTGAGGCAAGATACCCGACTGCTTCAGATAACCTACAGATGCGAGATAGTTTACGCTCTCTGTTGCACCGTTCACGCTTACGTTGTGGTGCTGCAGAGAACCAGTCTTGTAAGCCAGGTCGTACCAGTCGGTATTAGGAAGTGCATTGATTTCCTCTTCAGAGGTGAATTTCTTAGCCTTGCCCTCGCTTTCGAGCGCATCGTTCAGCATGTGGGCATACTCGTATGAATCCAGACGGTCAACCAGGCTGGTTGGATTCTGCACACTCACATAACCATTATAAGAAACTTGAGGCTTGCCGCTCTTACCACGCTTGGTGGTGATGAGGATAACGCCGTTGGCAGCCTTGGAACCATAGATGGCAGCAGAAGCAGCATCCTTCAATACAGAGATGCTCTCGATATCGTTAGGGTCGAGGCTACTCATGGTACCAGACTCTACGCCATCAATCAAAATATAAGGAGAGGAAGAGTTGAGGGTTCCCACACCACGTACGTTGATGCTACCTGAGTCCATACCCGGAGCACCATTGGTACCGCTGATGGTAACACCAGGCATCATACCCTGGAGTCCACTCTGCAAGTTCTGGATAGGACGGCTTTCCAAAGCCTTGCTATCCACTGATGATACAGAACCGGTGAGGTTCACCTTCTTCTGTGTACCGTAACCTACAACTACAACTTCATTGAGCTCCTTGTCTTCAGACTTCATGGTAATCTGCATGTTGCTTGCAGCTGTAAGAGTCTGTGGATTGAAGCCGACGTAGGAAATTGTAATCTTGCCATTAGGATTTTTCAGACTGAGGGAGAAATTTCCGTCTAGGTCGGTTACTGTTCCATTGGACGTGCCAACTTCCATCACGGTAACACCGATAAGAGGTTCGCCTTGATTGTCGACAACACGTCCTGTTGCTACTTTCTTCTGCTGTTGGATGCTGGTGGTAGGGTGGTTCAAGTTGTCAGCTTTTACCATAGTACCATTTGCAAACGCAGGAGACATGGAAGTCAGCGCACAAATCAGCAACGCTGTCTTCATTTGGTCTTTAGGTTTCATGTTCTTACTCATATTGTTTATGTTAAGAGTTGATGTTTAATTAAGATTTAGTGTACCTACTTAGATCTTATTTCGGGGCAAAGCTACAAAAAAAATATGTAATCAGCAAGGAAAAATGAAAGAATTTTTTAATAAACGTGAAAAATGTGTGTTTTTTTCAAAAGTAGGGGAGTTATTGTGGCTCTTTTTCTTTTATACCTTATTTATATATAGTATTTTTCTTTAAGGAGGGGCAGGAATGGTTGGGATGGAATACTTCTCAAGCCTTGATAGTGGTATTCATATCCTCTCATTCCTGTCTTCTTTTTTTATTCTGCCATGAAAAAAACAGTGGTTATCCCTTCTGCTCTTTCAGCAAATCACGGATCTCTGCCAGGAGCTTCTCTTCCTGGGTAGGCTCTGGAGCCTTAGGAGCTTCAGCAGGCTTCTCTGCCTCCTTTTTGGCGGTAACCTTGTTCACTACCTTGATGAGCAGGAATACACAGAAGGCAACGATGAGAAAGTCGAGAGTGGTCTGGAGAAAATTGCCATAGTTGATGGTTGCAGCCTGAAGCTTCTCGCCACCGATCACCTCTACTGATGGAAGTGTGACTTTGAGGTCGGAGAAGTTGACGCCACCGATGAGCCATCCGATAGGAGGCATGATGATGTCATCTACTACAGAACTTACAATCTTGCCGAAAGCACCACCGATGATTACACCGACTGCCATGTCGAGCACATTTCCACGCATGGCGAATTGCTTGAATTCATTCAAAAATTTACCCATAGTCTTTAATGTTTATAATGATTAATACTTTCCTTGAAATGATCTATTTTTTGCTTTTCTGTGTACGATGAAGCTTTTCCCCCTTAATATAATAAGGTGTAAGTTTCAGACGCAACTTTCACTTTATCTTCTGGTGTCATATTCTACTTCCTTTTAATAATCGCATTTTGCTATATGGAGTTGTCAGTATGGCATCTTAAAGTGCTTAAAATAGGTAATATTCGAGTTCTATCGCCTTTTTTTAACTTATTTAATACTCTATTCGTGTGCAAAGTTAGAAAATTTTTTGTAACTTTGCGCACGAAAAGAAGAAAAAATGCTTGATAGGGATGAAAAAAGGTGTTATCAGCTCCTTCGGATTCGCTTGATAGCTTAAAAGATATAATTTTTAAACTTTTAATTTAAATATTAGAACAATGATTAAGATTGGTATTAACGGATTTGGCCGTATCGGTCGTTTCGTATTCCGTTCTACAGTTGAGGCTGAGAACGCAAAGGAAGTACAGGTAGTAGCTATCAATGACTTGTGCCCTGTTGATTACATGGCTTACATGTTGAAGTATGATACAATGCACGGTCAGTTCGACGGTACTATCGAGGCTGACGTTGAGAAGAGCGAGTTGATCGTAAACGGTAACCACATCCGTGTTACTGCTGAGCGTGATCCTGAGAACTTGAAGTGGGATGAGGTTGGTGCAGAGTACGTAGTTGAGTCTACAGGTCTCTTCCTCGCTTACGACAAGGCTGAGAAGCACTTGAAGGCTGGTGCTAAGTATGTAGTACTTTCTGCTCCTTCTAAGGCTGACGCTAACGGTAACCAGGCTGATATGTTCGTTTGCGGTGTTAACACTGACAAGTACAATGGTCAGAAGATCGTTTCTAACGCTTCTTGTACAACAAACTGCTTGGCTCCTATCGCTAAGGTATTGAACGATAACTTCGGTATCGAGACAGGTTTGATGACAACTGTTCACTCTACAACTGCTACACAGAAGACTGTTGACGGTCCATCTATGAAGGACTGGCGTGGTGGCCGTGCAGCTGCTGGCAACATCATCCCTTCTTCTACAGGTGCTGCTAAGGCTGTAGGTAAGGTTATCCCTGAGTTGAACGGTAAGTTGACAGGTATCTCTATGCGTGTTCCTACTTTGGACGTATCTGTTGTTGACTTGACAGTTAACTTGAAGAAGGCTGCTTCTAAGGAGGCTATCTGCGCTGCAATGAAGGCTGCTTCTGAGGGTGAGTTGAAGGGTGTACTCGGTTACACAGAGGATGCTGTTGTTTCTTCTGACTTCTTGGGTTGCGCTTTGACATCTATCTTCGACGCTAACGCAGGTGTTTACTTGACAGACAACTTCGTTAAGGTTGTTTCTTGGTATGACAACGAGATTGGTTACTCACACAAGGTTGTTGAGTTGATCAAGATCATGAAGAAGCACAACGGTTAATTCGTTGCCTCTTAACGATTAAGAAATATAGCCGCCCAGCATTTCTGATGCTGGGCGGCTTTTTCTATATACATACTTCTCTTTTCTGTCTATATACTTCCTTTTTTGTTCAAAAACTCACAAATGATTGCTCAGATTGTCTTGATGTGAGAATTTCTTTTCGTTTTATTTTGTATTATCAATTATTTCCTTTATCTTTGCGGCATGAAACAGACGATGATTACCATATTAGGTCCTACTGCGAGCGGAAAGACGAGCCTTGCCGCAGCGCTTGCTTCCAAGATCAACAGCTTGGATGCTGCGTCGTGGGGGGGAACTACCCAGGGGGCGGAGATTATCAGCGCCGATAGTCGCCAGGTGTATCGTGGCATGGACATCGGTACGGGAAAAGACCTGGAAGATTATACCGTGGACGGCAAGTTGATACCTTATCACTTGATAGATATCTGCGAACCGGGAACCAAGTATAACCTCTTTGAATATCAGCAAGATTTCTATGATGCCTATCTCGATATCCGGAAACGGGACGTACTGCCTATCTTGTGCGGCGGAACAGGACTGTATATTGAGTCTGTGCTCAAGGGATATCATCTTTCGCCTGTACCACAGAATCAGGAGTTGAGAGACCGGCTGGCTGATAAGAGCCTGGATGAGCTAACGGTGATGCTGAAAGAGTTGAAGGCTAAAACGGGTTCCAATATGCACAATCGCACAGATGTGGATACTGCACAGAGGGCTATCCGAGCTATCGAAATAGAAACCTATAATCTGGAGCATCCTATGCCGGAACGGGAATTGCCTTCGGTAGATTCGCTTATTATAGGTGTCAGTATCAATCGTGATGCCCGTAGAGAAAAGATTACCCGAAGGCTGAAGCAGAGACTCCAGGAAGGAATGGTAGATGAAATCAAAGGTTTGCTCGACAGGGGAATTCCAGCAGATAACCTCATCTATTATGGTTTGGAATATAAGTTTATCACCGAATATGTGATTGGTAAAACCACCTATGATGAAATGTTCAGAGGTTTGGAGATAGCCATCCATCAGTTTGCCAAGCGCCAGATGACCTGGTTCCGCGGTATGGAGCGAAGAGGGTTTACCATCAATTGGATAGATGCCCTGCAGCCAATGGAGAAAAAGGTGGAGGCTGTTTTGGAGCTGATGAGGAGCTAAGGTGTAGCCTGAAAGCTGGCTCGGGCTGGTATCCGATGGAATCGGATGCAACGGTGTCTAGGCTTTTGAGGACGGTGTCTAGGTGGAGGTAATATTATTCAACTTTCAAATTACAAAGAAGAGACAATGATAAACGAGAATAAATGGGGATTGCTTTACTGCCCTCGAGGCGGCTGGAGAAGCAATAAGCGCTGGGAAAAAATAGAAAAGGTACTCAAGGCACAAAATGTAGATTATGACTTTGTGCAGAGTGAAAATCAGAAAAGCGTAGAGCGACTGATTAAGATGTTTGTCAACAATGGCTATAAGACAATAGTTGTTGTGGGCGGAGATTCTGCGCTCAATGATGCCGTCAATTGCTTGATGCAGATGAATACTGAGGAGCGTGAACAGGTGGCGCTGGGTGTGATTCCTAATGGATTGATGAATGATTTCGCCCATTTCTGGGGATTCAGCGACAGCGATATTGAAAAAACGGTGGCATCTCTTAAAGCAAGAAGAATCAGAAAGATAGACCTTGGATGTATCCGTTATACGAATAAGAAAGGGGAGAAATGCAGACGTTATTTCCTCAACTGCATCAATATAGGATTGATTGCTGCCATCATGAACCTGAGAAGGAAAACTCATCACATGTTTGGCTCCCGTACGCTGTCGTTCCTGTGTTCTTTCATCCTGATGATCTTCCAGCGTCTGGATTATAAGATGCATATTAAAATCAATTCAGATGTCATCAAGCGCAGGGTAATGACCATGTGCGTCGGTAATGCAACGGGTTACGGACAAACTCCTAATGCTGTGCCATACAATGGTTTGCTGGATGTTTCTGTGGTTTATCATCCGCAGATGACGCAACTCTTTGAGGGTATTTACCTCTTTGTGAAAGGTAAGTTCCTGAATCATAAGAGTGTGCATCCTTACCGTACCAGAGAAGTGGAGGTTTCATCCAATGCCCTGGTTGGTATTGATGGCAGATTGATGAATACGCCGGTAGGACCTTACCAGATTACCGTTATTCAGGAAGTTGTCAATTTCCTGATTCCTGCGTAGTAGGAGGTCGTGAATAAAATTTAACTGTATACGCTTTGAAAGTACAAAGGCTTTCATTGATGCTTTTGCCCTTTCAAGGCGTATTGTGTTTTTTATCCCCTTTCTGCAATATTCTTCAGTTCTTCCTCATTCAGGATCTTTATTTTTCTTACGTTCGTACTGATAAGGCCTTCCGTCACGAAGGAGGATAGGGTGCGAATACAGTTACTTGTCGTCATATTGGCAATGTTGGCTAAATCTTCACGGCTCAGACTACAATCCAGGGTGCAACCGTCTTTAGCCAGTCCATAAGAATCCAATAGGAAAAGAAGAGCGTCGGCAAGGCGGGCACGGATGTGCTTTTGGGTGAGATTGACAGTGCGGTCGTCTGATTTACCGATTTCAATACTCAGGTATTTGATAAAATAAAAGCCGATGTTGTAACTGCTCTGCAGCATCTTCATGAGAACCTTCATAGGAAAATGAGCCACTACGCAGTTGTCTAAAGCCATTGCTGCAGTTCTGTAGGCTTCATTGGCAAAATAGGCACGGAATCCCAGAAATTCACTAGGTTTGATAACGCGGATTATCTGGCTTTTTCCGTTGATTCCATCCTTGTAAATCTTCACCTTTCCTGCAAGCAGATACATGGCTTCTTTGGGAATAGTACCATTTTCATATATGATTTCACCCTTCTTGTATTTGGTGACTTGTATATACGTTTTCATCATCGCGAGCTGTTCACCCTTGATGCCGCCCCACAAGTTTGCCACTTCCTTGGCTGCACTATCTATATTCCAAATCTTATGTTTTGCCATTATCCTTCTTGTTCGTTTTGTTTATATTGGTTTAAAACCGTGTGCAAAAGTACATAAAAAAATCCACATAAATGAAAAAAATAAGCAAAAAATATGTTCTATAACATATAAAATGAAGATTTTAAGAAAAAGTCGCGCTTTTTCCTTTGCTATACCATTATTTTTTCTTACCTTTGAATGCAAAATAGATTAAAGTCAATAATTTATAAACCTTAATATAGATCTATGAGTTATCTAAAATTCGAAAAGGCCCTAATGACTAACTTACAAGAGTCATTGCCAAAGGAGTTGTTAAGAACAAACCGCTCGGGTGCTTATTCGTGCTCAACGATTGTAGACTGTAATACGCGAAAGTATCACGGATTGCTTGTCGTTCCGGTTCCAGAACTGGACGATGAGAATCATGTGCTCTTAAGTTCGCTCGATGTTACGGTGATTCAGCATGGCGCTGAATTCAATCTCGGCTTGCACAAGTACCAAGGCAATAATTTTAGTCCGCTCGGCCATAAGTACATTCGTGAATTTGATTGCGATAAGGTGCCTACTACACTTTATCGCGTAGGTGGTGTTATCCTCAAGAAAGAGGTCGTTTTCCAGCATTATGAGAATCGTATTCTGATTCGTTATACTTTGGTAGACGGACATTCTGCCACCACACTTCGTTTCCGTCCATTCTTGGCTTTCCGTAGCGTTCGCCAGTTTACTCATGAGAATTCAACAGCTTCTCGTGACTATTCTGCTATAGACAACGGAATCAAGACTTGCATGTATGCTGGTTATCCTGACCTTTATATGCAGTTCTCTAAGAAGAACGAGTTTAAATTCTGCCCAGACTGGTATCGTGGAGTAGAATATCCAAAGGAGCAGGAGAGAGGTTATGCTTCTAATGAAGACCTCTATGTTCCAGGATATTTCGAAATGGGTATCAAGAAGGGCGAGACTATCGTCTTTTCTGCAGCTACTTCTGAAATCAAGACCAGTAGCTTGAAGAAACTTTTTGACACAGAGGTTGACGAGCGTTCGCCTCGCGACAACTTCTTCCATTGTCTGGTCAATGCTGCTCATCAGTTCCATCGTCGTGAGAAGAATGATGACCGCTATATCCTTGCCGGTTATCCATGGTTCAAGTGCCGTGCCCGTGATACGTTCATTTCTCTTCCTGGTCTTACGCTCTCTATTGAGGAGAACGATTACTTTGAATTGGTCATGAAGACTGCCATGCGCGGATACTATGAGTTTATGGAGGGCAAGCCTCTTACAGCTCATATTACTGAGATAGAGCAGCCTGACGTGCCACTTTGGGCAGTCTGGGCTTTGCAGCAGTATGCCAAGGAAACCTCTAAGGAAGAGTGCCACAAGAAGTATGGCCAGTTTATCAAGGACGTGATTCGTTTCATCCAGGACAACAAGCATCCTAACCTGGAATTGAAGGAGAACGGCTTGCTCTATACCAATGGAAGAGACAAGGCTGTTACATGGATGAATTCTACCGCCAATGGCCGTCCTGTGGTTCCTCGTACCGGATATATTGTTGAGTTTAATGCTCTGTGGTACAATGCATTGTGCTTCTGTGCTTCTTTGGCAGGGGCAGTAGGTGAGGAGGCTGACCAGCAGGAATTGCTGGCTCAGGCAGAGATTACCAAGAAGTCGTTTGTAGATACATTCCTCAATGAATATGGCTATCTTTACGATTATGTAGATGGTAACATGATGGATTGGAGTGTTCGTCCAAACATGATATTCCCAGTAGCCTTCGACTATTCACCATTGTCTCAGGACCAGAAGAAGAAGGTACTTGATATCTGTACCCGTGAACTCCTGACTCCTAAGGGATTGCGTTCTCTTTCTCCAAAGAGCGGTGGCTATAATCCTATCTATGTAGGACCTCAGACCCAGCGCGACCATGCTTACCATCAGGGTACAGCATGGCCATGGCTTTGCGGCTTCTATATGGAGGCGAGTCTGAAACTCTATAAGCGTACACGCTTGAGTTTCGTTGAGCGTCAGATGGTAGGTTTCGAAGACGAGATGTCTTATCATTGTCTCGGTACTATCAGTGAGCTCTTCGATGGCAACCCACCATTTGCAGGTCGAGGCGCCACATCTTTCGCCATGAATGTGGCAGAGATTCTCCGTGCGCTCGAATTACTAGAAAAGTATCAATATTAATATAAGGAGGACGCTATATGAAAGTATTAATGTTTGGATGGGAGTATCCTCCTCACGTATTTGGTGGCTTGGCTACTGCCAACTTTGGTATCTCTCAGGGCTTGCATGCCCAGGGTGATGTCGATATTACATTGTGTCTGCCTCATCCTTTCGGTGATGAGGACCGCAGTGCATGTAAATTTGTGGCTATGAACAGTGTGCCTATTGCTTGGCGTGATGTAAATCACGACTATGTACAGCAGCGCGTAGGCAACATTATGGATCCTGATGACTATTTCCGCTACCGTGACCACATCTATGCTGACTTTAATTATATGAACGTGAATGACCTCGGCTGTATGGATTTTGCCGGCGGTTATCCATCTAATCTCCACGACGAGATCAACAACTACAGTATCATTGCCGGAGTTGTTGCCCGTAGCGAAGAATTTGA
This sequence comes from Prevotella sp. SGI.167, assembly GCF_050313615.1. Taxonomy (NCBI): domain Bacteria; kingdom Pseudomonadati; phylum Bacteroidota; class Bacteroidia; order Bacteroidales; family Prevotellaceae; genus Prevotella; species Prevotella sp. SGI.167. The sequence goes on from NZ_JBNPLT010000008.1 coordinate 34,255, forward strand.
TATTATCCACGCCCACGACTGGTTGACATTCCCTGCTGGTATTCATGCCAAGCGAGTGAGTGGAAAGCCATTGTGCATTCACGTACATGCTACCGATTTCGACCGCAGCCGTGGTAAGGTGAACCCTACCGTATATTCTATCGAGAAAGACGGTATGGACAATGCCGACTGTATCATGTGTGTATCTGAGTTGACTCGTCAGACAGTTATTCATCAGTATCACCAGGATCCACGCAAGTGCTTCGCCATGCACAATGCCGTTTATCCATTGAAGCAGGAGTGGCAAGACATTCCACGTCCTAACCATAAGGGTAAGGAGAAGGTGGTAACCTTCCTGGGCCGTCTCACCATGCAGAAGGGTCCTGAGTATTTCGTAGAGGCAGCCAATATGGTATTGCACCGTACCCGCAACGTGCGTTTCTGCATGGCAGGTTCGGGTGATATGATGGACCAGATGATTTATCTGGCAGCAGAACGCGGCATTGCCGACCGTTTCCACTTCCCAGGCTTTATGCGTGGCAAGCAGGTATACGAATGTCTCAAGGATAGTGATGTCTATGTCATGCCATCAGTGAGTGAGCCTTTCGGTATCTCTCCTCTGGAGGCGATGCAGTGTGGCACACCTACTATCATCTCTAAGCAGAGTGGTTGTGGAGAAATCCTTACCAACTGTATCAAGGTTGACTACTGGGATATTCATGCCCTTGCCGATGCCATCTACAGCATCTGCCACAACGAGAGTCTGTTCGACTATCTCTCTGAGGAAGGCAAGAAGGAAGTTGACCAGATTACCTGGGAGAAAGTGGGAGCCCGCATCAAAGACCTCTATCTCAAGACTTTGGGGTGGAAGTAATTTTTAATGTTAAAGGGCTAATCATAAAGTTCAAAGTTCAAAATTTAAAGTTCAAAGTATGAAAACAATTTGTTTATATTTCGAGATACATCAGATTACCCATCTGAAACGCTACCGCTTCTTCGATATCGGTACCGATCATTACTACTATGATGATTATGAGAATGATCGTAGCATCAACGATATCGCTGAGCGTTCATATATGCCAGCCTTGAATGCCATTCAGGAGATGATAGAGAAGAATGGTAAATCTTTCAAGGTGGCTTTCTCACTCTCTGGTGTGGGTATGGAGCAGTTGGAACTCCACGCTCCTCAGGTGATGGAGAAACTGCAGGAGTTGAACAGCACTGGCTGCGTGGAATTCCTCGCAGAGCCTTATTCTCACGGTCTTGCTTCATTGGTTAATGAGGCTAGCTTCAAGGATGAGGTGAAGCGCCAGTGCACTAAGATCAAGGAATGTTTCGGCAAGGAGCCTACCGTACTCCGCAACTCTTCTCTCATCTATAGTGACGAGATTGGTGCTCAGGTAGCTGATATGGGCTTCATGGGTATGTTGACCGAGGGTGCTAAGCACGTATTGGGTTGGAAGTCTCCACACTATGTTTATCATTGTGCCATGAACCCAAAGTTGAAGCTTTTGCTTCGCGATGTTCGTCTGAGCGATGACATTTCTCTGCGTTTCAGTAACAGTGATTGGGAAGGTTATCCTCTCTTTGCAGACAACTACATGAATCAGATTGCTGCTTTCCCGGAAGAGGAGCAGGTTATCAATATCTTCATGGAGCTTTCTGCTTTGGGTATTGCCCAGCCTTTGTCTAGCAATATTCTCGAGTTCCTGAAGGCGCTTCCACAGTGTGCTAAGGACCGTGGTATTACCTTCTCTACTCCTACCGAGATTTTCCAGAAGATGAAGTCTGTAGGCGAAATCAACGTTCCTGATACATTGAGTTGGGTAGACGAGGAACGTGATGTCAGCTCATGGCTCGGTAACCCAATGCAGCGTGAGGCTTTCAACAAGCTCTATAGCGTAGCCGACCGTGTTCGCATAGCCAACGATCCTCGTATCAATCAGGACTGGGATTATCTCCAGGCTAGCAACAACTTCCGTTTCATGACTACCAAGCCAAGTAACGTAGGTCTGGACCGCGGTTTTTACTCTAGTCCTTTTGATGCTTTCACCAACTATATGAACATTCTTGGTGACTTCATCACTCGCGTCAACAACCTTTATCCTGCTGAGGTGGATAATGAGCAGCTCGAGAGTCTTCTCACTACCATCACCAACCAGGACGAGGAGATTGAGATGAGAGACAAGGAAATTACACGTCTTCAGGCTAAGATAGAGAAGATTGAGAAGGAAGTGTTAAAACTTCGTGGCGACAAGCCTGCTGCAGCCAAGAAGCCAGCAGCCAAGAAGGCTCCTGCTGCCAAAAAGACAACAGCTAAGAAGGCTGCTTCTAAGAAGGAGGGAGCTAAGCCTGAATAAAAATAGTTCTATTTTAAATAAAAAGCCCAGAGGGATAATCCTCTGGGCTTTTTTAATCTCTATTTCATTTCTACACGTGGAAATCGTGATAAAATTCTATTCTTTATGTTTAGCGAACGAAAAGGAGACAGGAAATGAAAAAAGACCGTAATCTCAAGATTCTTAATCCTAGATTACAGTCTTTAATTAAATAGTTTCTTTGTGTATGTCGTGGTATTTATAAAAAATCCTTCATCAAATCTTGTCTTAATAACCAGGATTCTGGTCTGCTGATGTCAACATATCGTTGGCATCAATAGCTGCCTGTGGGATAGGACGTAGAAGTTTTTCTCCTATATACTGGGCAGCCTTATCTCCCATCTCGTGGTTATACTTGGTGCAGCGCTCCACCAAAGTCTTGGTTCTGCGCAAATCCATCCAACGTGCCCCGTTACCGAAGTTTTCACATGCACTTTCGTCCAAAATGTTGTCAATTGTTACAGTGCCGGTGAGTGCAGCAAGACCAGCACGCTGGTGAACCTCATTGAGACGAGCCAAAGCCTTATCATTAGCTCCAGCCTTCAGATAAGCCTCTGCTGCTACGAGATACATTTCTGGTAATGTGATGATATGGATGTCACGATAGCAGGTGTTGCCTTGATTCGATGCAGTCTGGCTGTCATCAAATTTCTTGCAAGGGTTAGAACCATATACCAACTGCTGGTTGTCATAGTATTCCATATCTTTGCCATCCATATTCTGTGCCTCCTTAGTCTGTGTATCCATAGGGATGCGGTAGGTATTAGCTCTGTTGGTTGGGTCTTCTTTCTTCCATGCCTCGAAGTCGGCATCGGTCTCATACCATGCTGAATAATAACGGGTTACAGGATAGCCCTTCAGACTTTCACCATTCTTATACCAAGTCCAATAACCAGTTCCTGCTGCATTGCCCTTATTCACATCTGGCAATTCCTTCATGAAGGTAGCATCGTAACGCAGGTCGCCCTTCTGAAAGCAATGCAAAGCATAGATTGTTGGCACATAGCTAGAGGTAGTTGCCTTGATAGGATCTTCGGCTCCACCCAAGTAGTTGCAGTAGTATGTGCTCCATGCTGTACCACCCGATGTTGTGTTGTTGGCTGTTGCCAGATCATATTCTACATCCCAGAGGAACTCTGCGTTATCATCGCCAGAACCATCTGCCTTCCAAAGGCTGGCAAATGGTGTGGTCAACTTTCTGCCTGCAATTACCTCATCGGCAAGAGAAGCTGCCTTGGCAAAGTAATCCTGCTTGCCGAGGTCCCATGCTGCTGAGAGATAGGTCTTGGCAAGGATAGCCTTGGCTGTTTCCTGACTGATGCGGCCACCACCCTTGGTAGCTGTAGATGCCTCGAGCACGTTCTTGCTGATGACATCTTCCAGCTCGCTGATGATGTAGCCATATACTTCTTCTGCAGAAGACTTTGGATATCCGGTTTCTGCAGAAGTGAGGAAATCCTTCATGATAGGAACACCGCCGAAGTTGTTCACCAGGAGATAGTACTCGTATGCTGCCAGTACGCGTGCCTCGCCCACGAGTTTGTTCTTCAAGGCATCATCTATCTTAGCGCTCTGTGCATAGTAAGATACAGAATTAGCAGCACGGATACCTGCATAGAGATAAGTATAGAGATTCTTAATATCACCATTTTCAGGAGTCAAGGTCTCATAAGTGTTCAATGCCTCATTCATCTTATTTCGGGCATCGGCATACATATCTGTACCTGCAGAAAAGCAGCTGGTGAATAGAGGTGCTGCATAGATGTTATGCAGACGCTGATAGGCATCATTTACCAAAGTGTTGAAGCCATCTTTGGTAGCGAAAGTTTGTTTGTCGCTCACATTCGACTTGTTTTCTGCGTCCAGGAAGTCGCTACAGCTGGTCATGGTGCTCATGCAGCAAGCAGCGAGAGCTACGCTATATAATATCTTTTTCATAATTGTTTCCTTTTTTATATGAAGTTTAGAACTTAATTGGGATGAAGCTTAGAACTTCAAGTTGACACCAAACTGATAGGTTACAGATGATGGACCACCGTTCTGCAAGCTCTGTGAAGCCCACTCAGGGTCGAAGCCCTTGTAGTTGGTGAAGCAGAATGGGTTCAGGATATTCATGTAAACACGAAGGTTTCTGATTCCAGCCTTGCTCACTACGTTCTTTGGCAAGGTGTAACCCAGGGTGATGTTTTTAACCTTGGTGAATGAAGTCTTCTGATACTCGAAGCCTTCTCCTTTGGCTGAACCCTTGTCACCGAAATAACCACCCATAGATGTATCGCTGTTGTTTGGATAAGGATACTTTCCGTAGTGGGTCTCTGTGGCGGTTGTAATCTCACCTGTCTCATGATTGATGATTGGTGCTCCTGCAGGGATGTAGTAATCCAACTTCATGTGGGCATTACCACGGTCGCTATACTTCATATACTTCTCGTGGAAATAGCTGCGTGACCAGAATCCGCTCTTTGTATAGAACATGATGGAGAAGTCGAAGCCCTTAAAATAGACATTGGTAGAGAGACTTCCTGTCCAGCGTGGATCGGTGCAACCATAAATCTGCTTATCACTGTCATCAATCTTACCGTCGTCGTTCCAGTCATTAACGGCTACCTGGCCTTCATACCACTTGTATTTCTTGCCATACTTGTCGTAGAATTCCTTTAGGGTATAGTGCTTGTCACCATTCATAGTATGCATTGTTACACCCTTGTCAGTGATAACTTCTGTGTGGGTATAGTCGCGGAGTACGTTCAATGGCTCGCCGATGAACCAGTTGTTGGCAACTTCATCAATCTTACCATTACTCAACTCTTTGATTTTGTTCCAGTTGCGGGCAAAGTTCACGTTGGCACTCCAAGAGAAATCCTTCTTGTTGATGATATTGAACTGCAAGCCCAACTCGATACCTCTGTTCTGGACAGAACCTACGTTGAAGGTAGATGTCTTCTCACCAGTTTCCAGAGGCACAGAGCGCGACATAATCTGACCATCAGAAAGACGGTTGTAGAAGTCGGCTGTCAAATTGATGCGATTCTTCAGGAAACTCAGGTCCAGACCGAGGTCAAATTCCTTTACCTTCTCCCAGATGAGGGCTGTGTTCACCAATCCGTTAGGGTGATAACCCTGTACTTCGGTACCACCGAGTGTCACGTATGTAGGACCTGTCGCAGAAGCGATGGTTACATAGTCGCCCACATTGTTGTTACCTGTAACACCATAAGATACACGGAGTTTGGTATTATCAAGCCAAGAACTGAACTGCTTCATCCATGCCTCATCAGAGATGCGCCATGCCGCAGCTACAGATGGGAACCATCCCCAGCGGTTGCCATCGGCAAAACGGGAGCTGCCATCGGCACGGAGTGTGGCTGTTGCCATATATCTTCCCTTGTAAGAATAGTTGGCACGGAAGGCGAATGACTCCAAAGATGACTCGTTGTATTTGCTGGAGAGATTCTTATCACCGCTAGCTGAACCCAGATTGTGGAATGTAGTATGATCGTTGGCGATACCCTTAGCCTCTTCGTATTGATACTCAGTATTGCTTTTATAGAGTGAGAAGAGGGCCATGGCACCAATGTTGTGGTCACCAAAAGTCTCGTTATAGTCTATTTGGTTATCCCAGGTCCAATCCATTCGGCTGGTGTTTGCAACAGATGCAAAGTTGGTCTTGTTCTTCTGATAGTAGGTAGAACCTACATCGTTGCCCTCGTTGATACCTGTGGCATAGAAGATGCCCTGGCGCTTGTGAGAATAGTTTGGAGAGAAGGTTGTCGTAAACTTCAATCCCTTCATAATATTGGCACGTAGAAACAAGTTACCCATCATGGTATATTTCTTGGTCTCATTGGTATAATTACCATCATAGAGGTCAATCAATGGGTTGTATGTCGAGGTAAACTGAGCATCTGAACCAAAGGCTGCTTTGGCTCCTGGGTTAGGAATCAAGTTGCCATCAGCATCTGTAGGAGATACGAATGGGTTGAAATAGAATGCGTTTACGTATGGTGAATAAGTTCCATCAGTACATACGTCTTCTGTACTGCTCATAGATAAGTTGACAGAGAATCCTGCATCAAATATCTTGGAAAGCTTGGCATCCATGGCACCCTTCAGATTGAAACGCTCATAGTCATTGCCTTTGAATACGTTTTCCTCGCCCTGATAACCCATACCTACACGGTAGTTTACCTTATCTGTAGCACCTGCAGCACTGATGAAGTGGTTCTGCTGAGCAGCTGTGCGGGTTACCATCTTCTTCCAGTCGTAACCGTCGAAGCTTGGATCCATCATTAGTTCGTAAAGCTTTGAATCCTTGTAGCTGGTTCCTCCCTTGCGGGTCAGAAAGGCTGAATTCAAGTCGGTATCCTTTATGATGTAGTGTGGATGTCCATCGGCATCAACACCCTTACGACTTGAGCCATCGTAGCTCTTACCATCGAGAGTGGTATATCTGGCAAAACGGTAATCCATGAATTCATTGGCACCCATCAATTCCGGCATGCGGGCAAGCTTTTTTACGCCATAATATCCATCGTAGGAGATGGTGGCCTTCTGAGCCTTGTCTGCGCCCTTGCTGCCTTTGGTAGTAATCATGATGACACCGGCAGAAGCACGGGAACCGTAGATGGCGGTAGATGAAGCATCTTTCAATACATCGATGCGGTCGATATCGTCTGGATTTAGGAAGTCCATGTTGTCACAAACTACACCATCGATTACATAGAGAGGCTGAGCCTGCTTGTTGATTGAAGCCTGACCACGAACCTGGATATTGAAGCCTGCGCCTGCACGGCTACCTGACTGGGTAATGTTGACACCAGGTACTGAACCCTGCAAAGACTCTGCGAGATTGGTTGTGCCACGAGCTGCAATCTTATCAGAGTTGATAGATGCAATAGAACCGGTGACATCTCTCTTACGCATGGTGCCGTAACCCACAACAACGACCTCGTCAAGAGCTGCGTTGTCATCTTCGAGTGTAATGTTCCATGACTTTTGACCTCCTACTTTGATTTTTTGTGTTTTGCAGCCTACATAGCTGAATGTAAGAACCGTGTTAGGTTCTACGTTTTGGATAGTAAAGTTACCATCCAAGTCTGTGATTCCGCCAGCTTTACCGTTTTGGTCGGTAATGGTAACACCAATCATTGGCTCGCCATTAGAATCCTTCACCGTACCCTGTATTGTTTTCTGTTGTGCAAACGCACCAATACAAACAGAGCCTAAAGCAAGTGCCATGCTGGCACGTTTAAGTTGTTGATACATAATGATGTTGTTTTATAGGTTATATTACTTTTAAATATTTGTTTGGTCTTTTGAATTTACAGGCAATTGTTGTCGTGTATTATTCTTCTAGATCAATAGGAATCAGAGATTATTATTTAGATTATCTTTGATTTCGCCGTCAAAAGTAATAAAAATATCGTTATCTTGTATGGATTTTAATGGAAATTGTTACGTAAACGTTTTCGCAATTCTGTAGAATTACCAGATTTCTTAGTACCAAAATAAGTGAACAGAACCCCCCGCAGGCAGAAAAATCATCTGCCTGCGGGGTAAATAGGGGTTATTTTTCGAAATGTATCCAGTCGATGTCTAAGAAGGCGGCATCGTTCTTCTTGGCTGTGCGGGTATTGAAGAAACCTAGCTTGGCTCCAATCCACTTGCCTTCGCGCATGGTGAATGGATTGCCAATCTTGGTAAACTTCTTACCATCCAGACTGTAGCTCCATTCGGCAATGCCTTGAATCTGGTTAGCGATTCCCTCGCTGTGAACCTTTACACGGAGCCATACATCCAGAGTAGCGATGCGGGATGAAGGTATATCATCTATCGCATACTTCACGGTGTAAGGTTTAGGCAGCTTGCTGGTCTTGATGGCTACCTGCTTTACCACCTTCTCTTCCTTTCCTTTGTCAGCTTTTTCACAAGTTACATATTGCAATACAACACCTTCTTCCTTGGTGTCTACAAACTTGAGGGCTGCATAATCCATTCCCTGCATAATCATACCTGCGCTTTCGCCCAACACCTTATCTTTCTCCTTGTAAGCCTCGGTGCGGTTAGGAATGAACTTTACCTTGGCTGTGGCTGTAAAGTTCTCGGTAGGAACCTTCTGGAGCAGGAGATTAGGAAGGTCGTAAAGATTTTTGGCGCCTTCAATCTGCTCAACACCATATAGACGCAACTTTGATTTCTTGGCATCGCAGAAATACCAGTAGTGGCTGTAAGGACCGTTCCACTGCCATTGCAGACCGAGGTCTATGCTGTTGAAATCATCCGATTCCTTAGGCTGGAAGTTTCCGCTTGATGGCAAGTTGGGCTTCTTCCATTGCTGAACTGGATCTCCGCATCCGTCACCGTCCTTGTCGTCTCCGATAACCAGCCAGTCGTTTACCCATTTGGCAGGCTGCAGATGAACCACACGACCATAGGCATGCTTATCCTGGAAGTGGAGGAACCAGTCTTCACCGTTCTGTGTATCTACCCAAGCACCTTGGTGAGGGCCGTTCACCTTCTTGTTCTTTCCCTGAGCCATACCAACATACTCCTCGTAAGGACCGTATGGATTCTTGGAACGCAGTTCTACCTGCCAGCCATACTTCACTCCGCCCGCAGGACTCATGATGTAATAATAGCCGTTGCGCTTGTAGAATTTGGTGCCCTCAATGGTAGGTTGGTCTTCATGGCCGTCATATACGATGCGTGAAGGACCGATAACCTTGGTGCCGTCTGGTGACATTGGAGCTACGAATAACACCGACTTGATACCGGCTCTGGAACCGGCGCATCCATGTGAAAGATAAGCCTTGCCGTCTTCATCCCAGAGAGGGCAGCAGTCGATAAGACCTTTTCCCTTCATCACCCAGGTGATAGGCTCCCAAGGACCGCGTGGATCTTGTGTCTTGGTCATGAAGAGTCCCTGGTCTGGATCACCGCAGTAGATATAGAACCATCCGTCATGGTAGCGGATGGATGGTGCCCATACGTAGTTACCATGCTGAACCTTCTTGCGCCAATCCAGTTCGGTGCCCTGGTATTCAGGCAAAACCGGATAGTCATCGAGTAGGGCAGCACCGATAATCTCCCAGTTTACCAGGTCGGTGCTGTGCAGAATCTGCAAGCCAGGGAAACACTGGAAGGAAGAGGAAGTCATATAGTAGTCATTGCCCACACGGCATACGTCAGGGTCTGAGTAGTCGGCGTCAATTACCGGGTTGCGATACATTCCGTTCTTCAGGTTCGGATTCCATGTCTTGGATACTGCTTTCTGGGCATTCACGCTCAGTGCAGGGAGCGGAGAACTCAATGCGATGGTGGCGAGAATGCACAGGAGTGAATGATATTTTATTTTCATTGTTACCGATGTTTAAATGAATTATTTAGCTACGTATTTCTTGTTGTTGTAGATATAGATACCTTTTTTGAGACCTTGCAGGTCTTCTGCCTTGGCATTGAGCTTTACCATGCGACCGCTGAGGTCGTAAATGTTGTTATTGTTTACCTTGGCGGTTAAAACAACATTGTTGATACCGGAACTAGTTACCTTTACACCTTTCAGAGTGATAACCCAAGCGGCTTGTGCATCTTGTGGTGTGAAGGTAAGAGCGCCTGTAGCTGGAGTGTCTAGAGTAATATCAAACATTGTGCTCGTATCCGTTTGGGTTGTACGGCTAGGGAACACATATTTATCGCTGGCAAAGGTTGTTCCGTTCAGTTCGCCGAGATAGCAGGTCTTGTTGTTTTCATTGGCATATCCTGCAAATGTAGCCGATGTAATGGTAATATTCTCGGGCAGGTTGATGGTAAACTGTACGCCCTTGCTGTACTTGATGGTATTGTTTTTAGCTGTAGCGTAACCTTTGCTGCTCTCTATGCTGCAACCGTTATTGAACGTCCATGGTGATGGATCTGCGGTTGAAGAAGTGCTGGTTGATGCATCCAGAATATAGCTTATTTCTGTTGTCTCACCTGGGTTTGGAGTGGGATTTGGATTTGTACCTGTCCCTGTAGCATCACACTGGTCGTCTACTGTAGAATCGTACTGGCGAACCCAGAGTTTGCCAGACTGGCATGTAATCTTAGAGTTGTTCTTGAATACGAGATTATCTACGAAACGGATATCGATACCTGTCTTTGCCGAAATCTGCACATTGTCGAGTGTTACATTCTTGATATGACTCTCAGGACGGCCAATCAGGAAGATGGCTTTGCCATCGCAAACATCTGTTGTCTTCACGTTCTGAAGCAGGATACCATTGTATGTTGGGGATGTGCTATCCAAAACTCTTGCATTTGCCTTATCTACGGCAGGATCGCTGTTGTAGTTCTTGTCGTAGTAGCAGTCGATTGAGAATGGGTTCTTCACCTTGGTCATGGTGAAGTTGGTGAACTTCCAGTCCTCCTCGCCACCGCCACGCAGCGTACCGTCACTGTTGATACCCGTTTTCATGCGGATACCGGCAGTTGTACCATTCATGGTGATATTGTCGAACCATACATGCTTGATGTTCTTGGTGTAGCTACCGATAGAAGCACCATGTCCTGTACCGAACTTGCAGTTCCAGACATGGATGTACTGTGCATCATTGTCGCAAACCACGTTATCATCACCTGTACTGATGTTGCAGTTATAGATGTTCATGTGATGACCCCAGATGGAGATACCGTCTGTGTTATGAGAAGGCTGCTCTGTCTTGGTTTCAGAAGAAGGGTTATAGATGGTTACATCATGAACAGTACCATTGTTTGCACCATTGCTGTTACTCAAGGTGATGTTGACACCCGGAGTATTTTGAACCTTGAGATTGCGAATCAGGAATCGGCTGCCTTTCTCGAAGCGAATCATCGCTCCCGGATTGAATGTCTCCTTGTTGTCGCGAGCTTGCCACCAGCGTGTTCCCTGTCCGTCGATGATGGAAGTCTCACCTTCGCCCTCAATAACAATGTCGCTTTGGTTCTTGTTCTTGCAACCGATAAAGATCGTTTTGTTGTTAGGCGCCTTGCCATATTCCACGAGTTTCAAGGTGGCTCCAGCGCAAAGGTGGAGTACAGTCTTTGACTTGATGCTGAGCACCTCAGTAGTGCTTGTCATCTGGTCTTTACTTCCAAACATCCAGGTACCCGCAGGTATTACGACCATACCGCCAGTTGAAGGAACTGCATCAAGAGCTTTCTGGATAGCCTTGGTATTATCTGCAGCAGATGTAGAGGCGCCATAATCCTTGATGTTAAACGTATTTGCCGAAGTGATAGCAGGCAACTGAGGCAAGTTGACTGCAGTCCAACCCACAGGGGTGTTCTGTGCGTTCTGCTCAGCAGTGATGCCGGCAAAAGTTTGTGCCTTAGCAAAGAAAGGCACAGCCATGAGTGCTGCGAGCACGATGGTTTTGATCATTTTTCTATTCATATTTTTTAGGCTTAATTTCTTTTTGGCAAAGTTACTACTTTTCTTTCAATAACTTATACTATCAGTGTAGAAAAACCACGAAAACGATTACGCAATTCATCAGCCTTATCTTTATGAATCATGATTGGAAACAAAAAAGTGCAATACCCGCACCGGGCATTGCACTTTAATATAATTGATAGTAGGATTACTTCCACTTAGAAGCACCTGCTTCACTGTCAAGACTTGCGTTGAACTTGAATTCACCATTTGCTGGAGCAGTCCAAAGTTCAGTCTCAGAACCCTTGAAGTCGATAAGACCTTCAATACCATATGTAACAGCGTCTGCACCTATTGGTGTGTAAGCAAAGTTAGTCTTGTATGAACCTGCAACAGAAAGCACTGTGCTTGCACCATTCAGAAGAACACTTCCCTTAGCGCCTGGTGTGTAAAGCTGAAGTTTTGCTCCTGCACTTCCGTCTGTAGCCATAGAAGGACCAAAGATGCTGTTGGTGATGTTCAAGTTTGCTGCATTTGTAGCAAAACGGAACAATGGTGTGTTAGCATTTGCTGTAGTCTCCATTGGAGCATAGCAGAATGTACAGTTGTTTACATTTACAGTAGGAGCCTGGGCAGTCTTACGTAAGTCGCAAAGCATAATAATGTTTGTAATAGTACAATCATCGAATGTTACGTTGCGGAAATCTCCACCCTTATCTGCGATAGTTACAACACCCTGATCACCGACACCATCAATTGTACAACCCTTGAAGGTAACGTTCAGGAAGTTGTCGTTGTTCTTCTGACCTCTTACTACACCACGGAAACCGCGGATGTAGCAATCGTTGAAGATGAGTTCACTGATGGTAGAACCAGTACCGCTGACATTGATAACCTGACGGCCACCGAAGCCCTTATCTTTACCAGCGAGGAATGCATCCTTATCAGCTTGCTTATCGCTAATCATATCGATGCTTTCGAACTTCACCTTATCGATATTAACACCCTTCTTGACGTTCATACCACCAGAGAAGGTGAACTGAGCGTTGCCACCCAATGTCATACCGGTAATGAAGGTGATATTGCGGTCGAGACTGATAGAGTTGTTGATCTTGTATTCCTGTTCACCACGGAGGATGATAGTCATACCGTCCTTAACCATATTCCAGAATTCTGCAGTCTTCAATGTATCCTTAGCTTCCTTAGCATCCCAGTTGCGGGTATCCAACCACATGCCTTCTCCATACTTCTCGTCGAAGTTGACGCTAGCCTTGGTTGTAGCTGTTGTTTTACCTGCATAGGTAGTATTATTGAAGTCAGAAGAACTGTCGTATGTCTTGAATGTGTATGATGTTTCTGGCTGCAAGCCATAAACATCTACATATCCCTGAGCATATTCGGCATCGCTAACTTTAACAGAGATTGTATCATGGTTTTCTGCTTCTTCAGCAGGGCAAGCCATTACATACTTGATTTTCTGGCCACCTTCAGCCCAGGATACACGAGCAGCGTTATCAATAGCCTTGGCACCAGAAACCTTTGTTGGGTAGTTGATGCTCTGAGCCTTTACCTCATAATACTCAGATTCCTTGTTGTTGCCAATACACTTGATTCTTACACCATACTTCTCGTCCCATCCTAAGTCATCGAAAGTATAGGTATCATCCTCTGTTGTGGCTTTCTTGATTACTTTCAGGTGATTTGTGCCATCCTCATCTGTAGATGTCACAAGACCCAATTCCAACTCATAACTGGTGGCACCTTGAATCTTATCCCATTCTACCTTCAAGGTATTTGAGTTGACAGTTGCGCTTGCAATTGGACGGAACAAACGAGGTGCATCGCCCAAGTTGTCATCGTCGCTACAGCTTACCATTGTGGTACCAACTGTAGCAGCGAAAAGCATAGACAATATATATTTATTGTATTTCATAATTACTTACTTTTATTTGTTATGGACTACATAACCCGATTTACTTGTTGCGAATAGCATAACCTTCGTTAGACAATACACCGTTTGAAGAAGCAATGTTGTCCTTAGGGATAGGCAAGATATATGGAGTTACCTTTTTGCGGAGAGGCTCCATGTCTTCTGCACCTGTTGTCACAACTCCGTCTGTCAAACCAAACCATGAGTATAAGAAAGCCTCATTCATGACACCCTTCTTGATTGTGTTGCCATCTGCGTCGGTTCCATACTTTGTGTTTGTTGTTGGATCAGTATCACTGACAGACATGTATGTATCCAAGAACTTGATATATTTCAAACCATCGAAAGAAGCTCCCGCGGTCTTGATGTCATCATCTGCAAGTGTTGTTGCCTCTTTGTATGGGCTTGCACTGTTATCACGATAAGTGAAATAGTTGTTCTCGAACTGAATCTCGCCATTTACATAGTTGTAGTAGAGGCGTGGTGCGATGCCCATATCAACAATTTCTTTAGTCTTGTCGTAGACGAATTCACCACCCTCCAGACGGAGCTGGTTATAGTTCATAGTTACGTCACGAACCCACTCCAGAGTATTAACGATGGCATCTGAGTAGTAGTTCCAACGAACGAGGTCGAACTTGCGGATGCACTCGCCACCAAACTCCCAAGCACGTTCGTTGATGATAGCTTTCTTGAAAGAGTCGTGATCGTTGAGATTATCAACATATTCATTCACCATCTCGTTCTTGTTGGTTGCATTTGCAAAGGCACGGTTACGAACTCGCTTCAACATCTCCTTTGCCTCAGCAGTAGGACCATTGTTGATTTCGTTATCAGCTTCAGCGAGGAGTAACAATACGTCAGCATATCGCAGGATAGGGAAGTTGATACCAGTACCCTTAGATTCAACGTTGTTGACACTCAAATCCATGCGGCACCATTTAGCTGGCTGGATGTTGACGCCATCCACTGCTGCCTGCTTGTTGTCGTACAACCAACGGTAGTTAGCACATGTAGCCTTCAGACGCTGGTCTTGTGCATTGAATGAGCATGCATAGCTTGGAGTCAGGTTGGTATAAGTAGTACCAGCACCCTTAGAACTTGAAACTACGCTCAAGCCAAGACACCAACCGATGTCACCACCTGAGTTTGGAACATAACCCATCTCGAACAATACATCACCATTAGCTGGGTTGCAGCCGTTGATTTCATTATCAAAAATCTCCTTGAAGTTGTTGTTGAGCTGACGGTCCTTCAAGGAAATCAACTTCTTGGCATAAGCCTTAGCAACCTTGTAGTAATCGTCTGCAGAAGTAGCTGTAGCCTCGTTACCATTCTCATCTACATAATGTACGGTATATTCATCGCCTGTACCTGTGCTGCGGGCCATTGTACCATTAGCCTGCATAGAGTAACCTGCACGGAACATAGCCAACTTGGTAATGAAACCGAGAGCGAACTCACGGTTCATACGCTCTACTGTAGCTTTGCTGCTCCACTGCATCTCACCCTCATTGTTGATGAGGTCCTGAATCAAGTGAGTATAGATGATGTTCTTGTCTGTACGTGGATCATTATGCATATCGTCCTTAGATGTAGGAGTTGTAGCAAATGGCACGTCACCCCAGAAGTTACACATCAGGAAATACCAGTATGCACGAAGACAGATAGCCTCACCATGAAGCTGCTTCATGTCAGCATCTCCGTTCTTGTAAGCATCGCTTGCCTCAATACCTTCAATACACTGGTTGGCGAAATCAATGGCTTTCTGGGTGTTGTTCCAGCAGTTCTTGATATCACCGAAGTATGATGGGTTCAGTGCCCAGATACCACGACGGGTAGTCTCAGAAGCTTGAGCCTTCTTGACGAAACCGATCTCTACGTCGGTATTCTGCATCCAGTTGGTGCTCATACGTGATGTATAAGTATCCTCGCAGAAGTAGGCATATACATGGTCTACCATCTTGCGGGCATCAGTTGCGTTTGAACACAGGTAGTTCAAATTGTCTGTAGACAAAGTCTCTGTGTCCAATAAGTCACTACAAGAGTTAAAACTTGCTCCTGCAATGAACATTGATATATATAGAAATATACGTTTCATAATTTGTATCTTGTTTTCTATTAGAATGAAATGTTTACACCTGCTGTCCAAGAGAATGACTTAGGATATGATGAGAAGTCGGCACCTGGAGTCAAACCGCTGGTCTTGCTGCCACGGATTGATGAGTTAACCTCTGGGTCATAACCTGAGTAGTTGGTCAAGCAGAACAAGTTTGTCAATGTGCAGTACATGCGCAGTGAGTTGCAAGCGAACTTCTTGGTCCACTCCTTAGGGAATGTGAAACCTACTGTCAAGTTCTGCAAACGGAGAAATGAACCATCCTCAACAGCCCATGATGAAGGTACAGGGTTGTTATCTGACAAAGTTGCTGCGCTCCAAATAGAAGCATTTGCATTCATATTCTTCAATGTCTCGTAATCTGTTACGATTTCACCTGTAGCCTGATCCATGTAAGTCCATGCCTTACCGCCCAAAGTTACAGGAGTCATTTCCTGACGGAGACTTGCGTATGTATTACGGTATGACTGTGATGTAACCATCTTGTCGAGGTTGTAAACGTCATTACCTACTACGAAGTTGAAGTTGGCAGTCAGGTCAAACCACTTGTATGTGGCGTTGAGGCCGAAACCACCCTGGAACTTAGGCTGGGTTTTACCGATGATGGTGCGGTCTGACTCTGAAATCTTCTTGTCACCATCAAGGTCTCTTACCTTCATTGCACCTGGACGGAGACCTGCCTTAGAACCTGCAGTAATGAATGAACCATCTACTACATCTTCCTTCAGGATATAGTTACCGCTCTTGTCAAATACGAACTGAGTCTTGCCGTTCTCATCGGTTGTGGTCTGGAAGTCATCAACAGTGTAGAAACCGTCGCAAACGAAACCATATACCAATCCGAGAGGCTGACCTACAACAACTCGGTAGTCGTCGTAACCGCGCATGTCGGTAGAGAAGGCACCAGAGTTGTAAGACTGGTAAGTCTGACCACCAGCCAACTTGTCAACCTTGTTCTTATTGAAACCAACGTTGAAGTTGAAGTTCAAAGAGTAATCCTTCTTGCGGAGGATAGCTGCATTCAAGTTCAACTCAACACCACGGTTAGATGTCTGACCGATGTTCTGCTGCATAGAAGTATAGCCGATTGCTGTTACAGGAGCATCGAGGAGCAGGTCCTTTGTGGTGTTCCAGTAGTAATCCAAGCTACCTGAGATACGCTCATCGAAGAAACCAAAGTCCAAACCAACGTTACGTGTAATGGTGGTTTCCCACTTCAATTCTGGGTTAGCCAACTGAGAATTGTTCAATGTATAGTGAGGGTTCTGCTGGTTACCTGCACCATAATATTTTCCGCTACCATAAGCCTTGTAAGTTGTCTCATACATGGAAGAGCTGATACGGTTGTTACCTGCTGTACCGTAAGAGAAACGGAGTTTCAGGTTAGACAACCAGTCCTTTGTATTTATCATCCAAGGCTCCTCTGCGATACGCCAACCCAATGCGGCAGCAGGGAAGTAGCCCCAACGGTTGTCCTTCACGAACTTAGAAGAACCATCGGCACGCATAGTGAATGTCAGCAAATAGCGGTCTGCATAAGAGTAGTTCAAACGACCGAAGAAAGAAAGAGTACGATCTTCCTGACCCAATGAAGAGTTGATGGTACGGGAACCTGTTGCACCTGAGTTTGATGCAAGACTTGCAAACATCTTCTCTGGAGCAATATCCTTCTGGAAGTATTTAGCGATAACACTGAGGCTCTCATTGTTTGTTGCTACATACTCCTGGCCAATCATGGCGTTCAGATTGTGTACCTTGTTAAATGTCTTGTTGTAAGTCAAGGTATGGGTCAGACGGAGCTTCCAGGTATCTTTCTTGGTCCATTCACCCATAGGAAGGCTACCGCCATCCTTTACAGCCTTGTCACTCAAAGCAGCATAATAATCTTTCTGCTGGAAGAAGGTGTAGTCGTAACCAGCCTCTGCACGATATGTAAAGTTCTTGAGGAACTTCCATGTAATGGCACCATTATAGTTGTAACGGCGTTCATTCTTTCTTCTCCAGTAGTCATTTACCTTATCCTGCAAACTGCGGGTAATAGAGATGTACTCATCATACTCATCGTCTGGAAGAGTTGAAGGATCGATGTCAAGCTGATCGTAGAGACCATTAACAGGACCCTTGGTAATAGCCTCATAAGAACGGATCTTATAAGTACCACCACCTGTACCAACACCCTTGGTTGTAACATCAGCCAGACGCATACCGAAGTCGAGCTTCAAGTTCTTGCAAATCTCATGATTCAACTTGAAGTTTACATTGAAACGGTCGTAACCGTTGGTCTTCATCAAACTGTTGTCGTTGGTGTAAGTACCGCTGAGGTTGAACTTAGTCTTTTCAGAACCACCGCTAACACTTACGTTGTGAGACTGTGAGAGATCGTGATTGCCGAACATCTCGTTCTGCCAGTCATGCCCCTGCTGATACTGATACAAGTCGAGGTCTCCGAAAGAACCGAAACGCTTTTCGAAGCTACTGATATCAGATGTACCGCGGAGAGCAGCACGTTCATAGTTGTACATAACGTACTGATAAGGAGTCATGGTGTCAAGAGTCTTGGCGATGCTCTTGCCCTGAACGTAGCCATTGTAAGAAACAACAGTCTTACCAGACTTAGCGCCCTTGGTAGTAACCAGGATTACACCATTTGCACCCTGAGAACCATAGATAGCTGTTGAAGCAGCATCCTTCAATACGGTAATGTCCTCAATGTCAGAAGGAGCAATGTCACCGATGCTGGATACTGGGAATCCGTCTATGATGTAGAGAGGAGAGTTGTCGCCAGTGATAGAACCACCACCACGCACCTTGATGATCATTTCTGCATCAGGTGAACCGTCGGTAGTTGTAATCTGCACACCAGGCAACTTACCTGTCAAAGCTTCTGCTGCATTTGTAACAGGAACCTTGGTCAGGTCTTCACCCTTTACGGTAGCAACGGCACCTGTCAGATCCTTCTTTTTAACTGTACCGTAACCGATGACAACGACATCGTTGAGGGAGTTAGCTTCGTCCTCGAGCTTTACTGAAATGGTTGTTTTACCTGCAACATTAATTTCCTTTGCTTTCATACCGATGTATGAAATCTTCAGTTTCTTACTGCTGCCTTTCAAGTTTACTGTGAAGTTACCGTCAATGTCGGTCACGCCACCATTGCCAGCTACACCTACCTCCATGACAGATGCGCCTATGATTGGCTCGCCCGTATTGTCAGTAACAACTCCTTTTACCGTTTGCGCAGAGACGCTTGTTACCATGAACATGAGCGCACCTGCAAGCGCAATCTTCTTTCTGTTATAATTACCAGACATACACTTATAGGTTAGATTATACTATTATAAAAATTTGTTTTCTTACTCTCGATTTATACGTTTAAGTAGACAAAAAGCCCTGTGCAAAAATTACGCATTTATAGCGCTATTTTATGCACAGTCTGTTTTTCCGCCTGCAAATATAGGTAAAAAAAATGAATTACGTTCAAGATTCACGTGAAAATAATACGTAAACGTTTGCTTAAAGATTGTTTTTAACATACCTTCCCCTAAAGGTAACTGCTCAGAACCCCTATGTGCATAACTTCATTAACTTCTGAAAGAGGCTCTTTCCACTTATTGCCTAACTATGGCACAATATTGCCCTCTACTGAGGCAACTTTTTGCCATTGCCGGGCACAAAATAATGCGTCGGGAGAAAAAAATCGGTAGGCCTTCCATCGCCATTCGGAATATGCTTTTCGGCTGCTGGAAGCGTGGTTTTGCACGTGAAAAACCTTACTCTCAATTTTACCCTTCACCTTTCACCTTTTCGCCGGTAACCCCGATAAACACTGGGGGCATGAGAGGTGAAGGGTGTTTTTGAATGTAGCTTTCTATCCACCGCTCCCTGAATTATCTATCCAGTCTTCTCAACTCTGGGTGCTAGAAAACTTTTATGTCTCACAATACGGGGTTAGCCGAAGGCTTACACAGAGTTGTTACGAAACGGAAAAGAGAGTGTGCCATAAATTCTTGACGCACTATCTTTTTGTTGATATATTACTGAAATATTATTGGAAAAGACAGTATAAGTTTTTGAGTTAATCAGCTTCTTCGGCCGCACAACAGCTGTTGTGCGCTTGCATATCAGCTGATATGCGCTTGCACAACAGGTGATGTGCATGTGGTAGTCAACTGTTGTGCGCTAACTGTTTTCTAGACTTATGACCGCCTCTCCTTGAACAAAAACAGAGGCGGTCCCTTTCCTTTATTTCATGATAACTTTTTCTGTCTTCTTGCTACCGTCAGCAAGAGTCTTCACAACGATGTTGATTCCTTTCTGAAGACTGTTTTGCTGAGTACCGCTTACTGAAAAGATGGCTGTGCTTACGGTGGCTGCTTCATCTTCAGCAGCAATGTTCTTGATGCCGGTAACAACAGAAGTCATCTTACCGAAACCACCCATCTCGTTGGCAGCACGAACGCTCCATGTACCTGTAGCACCGGCAATGTCGAGTGACTTCTCTGCTGTCATGGCGAAGAACTTGCCGTCTTTCAATACGATGTACATCTGTGCATCACCTTCCCAAGCGAGCTTGCCATTGCTTTCTGTTGCTGCAGTTGCAGACTTCTGAGCTGCGAGGTCGGCTGGCTTCCAGTTGTTGAATACCTTGTCGAGGCTAAACTCGGCTGCCTTCTCGGCTGTGATGATGGTGTTGTACTCGCTAACTTCCTTATCCTTTGTAAACTTCACGATGTTCTCGGCAGGAGAAATCACCTTGCCGTTCTCATCAACAGTGTTGTACTCGAAGAAGTTCTTGGCAACCACGTTCATACCACCTGTTGTCCAGCGGGTTGAAGCAATGTTGGCTGCTGCGTTCTTGTCGAGGATGGTGTTGAGGAAAGCACACTTGGCAGTTCCACCCCACGAGCGACCGAAGGTGAAGCTGTCAGTAGCTGAACCTACAATCTTACATCCGTCAAATACATAACCATAATCACTTCCGTCTGTGTAAGGAGCTGTGATGTATGAACCCTTACCTGGTTCCAATGTCAAGGTACACTTGTTGAAGAATACATCGCCACCACCGCAGATGAAGTCTACGATTCCGTGGATGTCTGAATTCTCGAAGTAGTACTGACCCTTATTATTGTTGCTATAGTAAGTATCCTGGTATGAAAGCATCTTCACGTTCTTGCAGATGGTCTGGGTACCCTTATCCTGAAGGCAGACGGCACGGCCGGTGCTCTTGTCGAATGGATAAGCATTCTTCAGAGTGAGATCCTGCATGTAGAGACCTGTGCTGGTATTGAACAATGTTGCAGTAACACCGATTCCCTCTACCTCTGGCTTGTTCACGATGATGGTGTTGTCCATGCTCTCGCCGATGATAGAGATGTTGTTACCGCTGATTGGGGTAAGACACTTGTCTCCGAGATCGTATGTGCCGTTAGGCAAGAAGATGAATGTACGTGCAGCATTGGCTGCAGCATTGTTGCCATTAGCAATTTCGAGAGCTGTCATAAAGCCCTGTGCGTCGCCCGCCTTTACTTCCATCCAGTTACCGTTCTGAGCAAAGGCAGGATTGGTCATGTTGACGATGCTGAGGCTGTGGATATATGTATCTCCTCCCTCGAAGGTGAGGGTATATTCACCACTCTCAGTTGATTCGTTCTGGAAAATACCGAAGTTGCCGTCCTTTGTTGCCTTTGCATCAATAGAACTTACTTCATTTCCCTTAGGATCGAGGAGGGTAATCTTACCAGTCTTAGAATATTGGCAGAGGTTCATCTTGATGTAACCCTTACCGCCCATCAATACCTTAATCTTGCCGTTTGATTCGAATACCCAACCGTGTGTAGTATCGTGCCACTTGCCGTTTTCTACAGAAATAGCTTCATGGTCGTTGATGTCGAAACCTTCCTTGGTGAAGTTGTAGTCGTAACGGGCTGTTGCATTGGCTGTCTCTATATCAGTTACGAGTGCATAGAGTGCTACATCTGAAGTAATGACAGAAGAAGTGGTGAACTTCTTCTCATCCTGCTTCAAGGAAGAAGACCATCCGCGGAACTTCTTGCCGTCAGCTACAGTTACCTTGTTTTCTACGCCTTCTACGAAAGCTTCAATTTCTGCATCCTGTTCTACTGCCTGTGTGCCGATAACAGTCTTGCCGTCTATATTATAATAGGTGAGGGTGAAATCAGGCTTGAAGCCTACGGTCAACTCATAGGTTACTTCGTCACCGTTAGCCTCTACTACGATAGTTGCTACAGTCTTCTGGTTGGCACCTTCGCCTGTTGTGGTGTAAGTAGTGCTCTTGATGGTTCCGTTGGCTGTAACGAGATCGGTAAGAGGGTTAGACTCTGTGATGAGCTTAGCCTTCTTGGAAACAAGAATAGTTGCGATTTGTTTGCCTTCTGCATTCTCCTCGAAGAGGTCGGCTGCCTGGTAAGCCTTGCCGTTTACTGCGAAACTGCCCAGCATTGGAGTCTTGCTCATATCTACATTACCATAGATTGCGAGGTCAGTAACGTAAGCGTTCTGACCGAGAGCAAAGTTCTCGAACTTAATCTGACAGTTGGTACGGTTTACGTCGAGTGTCAGGTCCTCACCGCTTGCTTTTACGATAGATACGTTGTGGATTACTACCCAGTCATCATCGCCGTCACCCTTTACTGATACCTTGATACCACGCTTGCCGCCGGTAGCAGCCTGGTGCAGTGTAATCTTGGTGATGCTTGCCAATGCAGATGTTACTACACTAGGTTCTGCAGCCTTGTATTCGCCAGTGTATTTGGCTGTCTGCATGAAACCGATAATATCAGAGAACTTAGAGTTGGTACCTTTTGGATAAACGCCTACTCCGTTGAAAGTAAAGCTGAGTTCTTCCTTGCTGTAGAGGGTTTTCACGTTTACCACTTCGTTTGTAGCTTTACTGCGGTCGATTTCTTTCCAGTTGGTGAAATCAGTAGAGTAGAGTGGCTTCTCCTGAATGGCACTAACCTGAACCACCTTTACGTTATAAAGGTAGCAACCACCAGTTGCCACAACCTCAACATAGCCCTTAGCCACTTCTGCTGTAGTAGCTTTGTGGTCAGTAGCGTCTTCTGTTGCAGCTACACCACCGATGGTATAGTTGTGGTAGCCAGGGTAGCTGGTTACAGTGACGATGTCCTTTGCTGACTTGACAGGTACCTGAAGGATGGTTCCGGTATTAAACTGTGCATCGGTGTCTCTTCCTTTCAGTTTGCCATTGGTTGCATCTATATGCAGTAGAATGCCGTCAACTGTAGAGGTGATGTCTCCCACTTTACCTTGAAAATTTGTTGCTGTGTTGATTCCTTCTGGCACGTTGTGCTGGAAGTCCCAAATAGCAGTTACGTCTTGCGCCTTTGCAGTAAAAGCAAAGACAAGCAACAGGCTTAGAAGCCCGAATCTGAGTAGATTTTTTTTCATTTTGTTTGCCTTTAGGTAATTATTAATATTTATACTTTCGTTTTTTAAGTTTATAGGTGCAAAAATACACTTATTATTTTTATTTTCAGTTCTTTTTCTTCTTTATTTCTTGTAAAAGCTACGTAATCGTTTTCGTTGTTTTTATTCATTTTGGTTCAAGTTTTTCTTGTGTTCTCAAAATGATTTGTTAATTTTGCCATCGGAATAAGCAAAAAATGAATTAAACTTAAATAAGTTATTCACGACTATTTTTTAAACTTAAAAACAGATAGATTATGAAGAAATTTTTTACTCTTATCGCAGCTGTCGCTATGGCAGCAAGTATGAACGCTCAGGGCACTTATGCAGTGCAGGTGGGTGACAATGTGAAGGCTGGTGATAAGATTACATCAGTAGAAAACATCACTTTGACTTATATGGAAAATGCTGGTACAGCTTACGCTACAGCTAAGGCTACTAGTAACTGGGGTGACGCAGACTTCGTGGCTTATGTATCTGGTAAGAACAATGGTAAGTTGGTATCTGATGCTGAGCCAACAGGTTGTGTTTACAAGTTCGAGACCGCAAAGGCTGGTTCTCTAACAGTAGGTGTTCAGTTGAATGCTAATAAGGGTTTCCATATCCTGGATGCAGCTTTTGCTGAGGTTACTCCTGTTTCTTATAATTTGCCAAGTGCTAAGGACGGTGATTCTCAGACTTTCGCACAGAACGAAAAGGGCGAGAACATTGTTTCTGCAAAGTCTAATGGCGTTGTAAAAATCAATGTTGCTGAGGGTGGTACATACTATATTCTCGCTGCTGGTACAAAGTTGGGCTTCTATGGCTTCAAGTACGAGGTTGGCACATCAACAGGTATCTCTTCTATCGAGGCTACTTCTGCTCAGAATGGTAAGACATATAATCTCGCTGGTCAGCAGGTTTCTGACTCTTACAAGGGCTTGGTAATCAAGAACGGCAAGAAGTACGTAAAATAATCAAAAGAATATAAGATTTTAATTGACGAAATATCGTTAATCAATTTTTTTCATTGATTTAATAAAAATCGCCCGTGTCCAGTATTCGTTTACTGTAACACGGGCGTTATTTTTTGTTATTTTATTTAATAACCTTATCTGTTAATACCTTGCCATTTCTGTAAACCATCTTGCGGATGTTGATTCCAGTTTGTGGAGCAGAAAGGAGTGTTCCGCCGAGACTGTAGTAAGTCACTTTGACCAATTCGCCAGGATTGATAACCGGGTAATCGCTGATGCCTGTTGGATTCTTCCAGGCAGGATAATATTCATTCACAGCGTTAGTTGCGTTAGCATTACCAGTCTTCATGATGTCTTCGACCAGCGAATTGGCATAGACTTCCAGATTGGTATAGTAACCTTTCTCATCAAGAGAGTAGGTGAGAGCATCGCTCGCATCGTTCGGATTCAAGCCGTTTGCTGTCTCCCAATCGTCAGGGATTCCGTCATTGTCAGTGTCAAATCCCTTAGGACGACTACCGGTTGCGAAGGTCTTCTCTGTATAACCGTTTACGTCCGATACCTTATCTATAATGCCAGGCGACTGAGTGATGCTTCCCTTATACTGTGCCGTTCCCGTCTTGGCCTCTTCCATGTAGCGGGCATCAATCTCATCGCGAAAGAGTGAAGCTCCGGCGTTAGCCAATACTTTGCTGAAAGCTTCATCGGCTGTATGAGTTGTAATCACGCCCGTAGGAGCAGGAGCGTCCATCTTAATCTTGACGCAGGAAACTCCGTTGATGGTCTTATGTTCTACCGCATCACCATAAAGATTCTTCTTGTCGGCTGAATAAATCTCATTATTGTAAGTATAAGTACCCTTGTCATAGCTTACGCCCTTCCAGTCTTTGTTCTTTGTAACAGATCCTTTGGTGGTTTCTGTGGTGTTTCCATTGATAAAGTATCTGCTGGTCATTTCGTAGAACTCAGGATGGTTCTTGTCAGAATTACTGCTGGTTGATACGGTTACCAGGGTAATTCGCTCTTGGTTTCCTCTTTCCTTGCCTGTGCTTACATCTACCTTGATGCCGTTCTGGGTTGTACCTTTCAAACTCTGGCTAGGACCTGCCTTATAGTAATTGTTGACGATATTGATCTGTCCACCTCCAGGACCACCATAGCAGGTGCCTTGTGCATTATAGATGACGCTGTTGCGGAAATCTACATTCTCTGCCTGGACGGTGTTCTTCCACTTATAGGTGTCGTAATCCTTGTTGCTGGTGTATTCTGTCCATCCGTAACGGGCACCGTTGAAGCGGGGACCACGGTTCATCAGATGGCCCAGGAAGTTGTGGTGGAAGCTGGCTAGCTTTCCGCCCCAGATACCACCGTAGCCATGGGCACCCTTGGAATGTCCCGGATTGGTAAGACTCTCAGCAATGGTACACCACTGCATGGTGAAATTGTTGTTGTCGTAGAAGGAAGCCACCTCATCGATGCTCCAGCTGAAGGAACAGTGGTCGAAGATGATGCCTGTCTTGTTGCGCTGCCATGTAGCATCCGCTCCGTCATTGATGTCTTTTTCCTGACCTCGTCGCAAGCGGATGAATCGGATGATGCAGTTGTTTTCCGGGCGAACGGTGTAATATCTCAGGGTAATTCCTGGTGAAGGTGCTGTCTGTCCGAGGATGGTGGTATTGGCTCCGATGGTCAGATCGGAAGCCAGCGGAATGACGCCAGCCACATCGAAGACAATGATCTTCTTGCTGTTGCCACTCACTGCAGCACGAAAGGACCCGGCGCCCTTGTCGTTGAGGTTGGTAACGTGAATTACTTTACCGCCTCTACCGCCGGTAACATATCTGCCATGGCCCTCTGCGCCTGGGAAGGCTGGAGCTTGTGCAAAAGCAGCAGCACTGATGAGTGCTGCTGCCATGGTTGAGAATATTATCTTTTGCATTGTTATCTTGAAAAATGAATTATTTGTTCAATCCCTGCTGTTCCATTTCCAGGCTAGCCCAGATGAAAGGACCAACGCCCTTGGCATCGTTGTCGCGGATAGGCTCGCTCATGTAGTAGTTGAAGCTGCCATCGCGCTTGAAGTTTGGCTTCTTGACGTACGGACCAGGACCAGGGCCGAGACCACTTACTGAACAGCACTTGGTAAGACTGATGGTCTTGTCTGGGTTCACCTTGATGAACTGGTTCAGGATTCCGTTGTAAGCCTTTACACCGGCATCACGGTATTTCTCTGAGAGGTATCCCTTGCGGTAACCCTTGAGCAATACATAGGCAAACATGCTTGAAGCAGTACTCTCCAGATAGTTGCGAGGATCCTTGACGTCCATCACGTCATACCATACGCCTGTAGCCTTATCCTGGTATTTCACTACGCTAGCCATCGCCTTGTTCAAGAGCTTGATAACCTCATCGCGGCGAGCGTAATTCTCAGGCATTGCATCGAGACATTCGGTCATTGCCATTACATACCATCCCAAGGCTCTAGCCCAGGTATGCTGGCTCTTACCGTTCTCCTTGTCTGCCCAGAACTGCTCGTGAGTCTCATCCCAGGCATGCTTCCAGAGCTGGGTCTTCTCGTCGTAGGTGCGGAGGTCGGTCTTGATCATCTGGTCTACCGCATCGTTCAGATACTTCTCTGCCTTCTTGGGCTTCATGGTCTGTACGGCATAGTTGCAGTAGAAAGGCAAGCCCATGAAGATACCGTCGAGCCAAACCTGGTTGGCGTAGATAGCCTTGTGCCAGTAAACGCCTTCCTTGGTCCGAGGCTGGTTGACAAGCTGTTTGAAGAGAGTCTTCAAAGCTTTCTCAGTGCCCTTGGTAGGAGCAATGTTGTGCATACGGAGGATAAACTTGGCTGTTCGAACATTGTCGAGGTTGAAATCCTCATACTTGTAGCCGGTAATATTACCCTTTTCATCAATCATGGTCTTAGGATATTCCTTCAGATATTCGAGGATAGACTCATTGCCTTCCTTGTATGCTTCGTAAGTATCGAGCATACCTTCCATTTCGATGCCCATTACATAACTCCACTTTGGTTTCTTGCTGAAATCAAGGAGATAAGAATGAGGAACGCGCTTCATCTCGCTGTGGGTAAGCCACTCTGAATAGTTCTTGTATGGCTGCTCTCTTGCGTTGAGAACAAGAGAACCGTTGATGTAGAGGTTGTCGAACTTCACGTTGCGGGTCTTGCCTGTAATCTTGACTGGCTGCTTCTGTACACCGTCGAACTTACAGTTCTTGATGTTGATGTCGTAAACATTCTCTATAGCGTCACGGCCAATGATGAGAACACCATAGTTGCTCTTCTGGCAGGTAACGTCTTCGACATTCACATTGCGAACGGTTGGTTCGAAACCACGGTAGCAAGCTTCCTTAGACTCGTAATCGAGGTTGATTTTTACTACAGCTTCGCCACACTGACCTACCTTGATACGGCGCATGTTGATGTTCTGAATCAGTCCGCCACGGCAATTATTGGTCTTGATGCGGAGGATACGGTCCAGATGCGGAGAGTCCATCTCGCAGTCTTCAGCGTAGACATTCTCGCATCCGCCGGAAATCTCAGAGCCGATAACCACACCTCCGTGACCATCTTCCATCTTGCAGTTGCGGATGATGATGTTCTTGGAAGGCTGGTTCCAGAGACGACCGTCATTGTTGCGACCGCTCTTGATGGCGATGCAGTCATCACCAGTATGGAAGATACAGTTCTGGATGAGAACATTCTCGCATGCCTCAGGGTCGCAGCCGTCACCGTTAGGACCTTCGTTCCAGATGTAAACCCCATCTACGGTAATGTTCTTGCAGAGGAGAGGGTGGATAACCCAGAAAGGAGAGTTGATCATCTTGACATCCTTGATGAGGATGCGCTCGCTGCGAACGAAGTTGATGAGCTGAGGACGGAGCCCCTGACCCATACCGAACTTTCTTTCATCAAAGGCCACGCCGTCTTCAGCCTGCTTCAGCAGTTTGGAGCGTGAACCCAACTTCTGGCTTTCGGTGGTTACTCCAGCCTTGAATCCGAAGCGTGGATTTCCGTTCCACTGCCACCATGTGTCGTTGTTGCCGCCACCATCGATGGTACCTTTACCTGTAATGGCGATGTCTTTAGCCTGGTAAGCATAGATGCATGGAGAGTAGTTCCAGCAAGCCAAGCCTTCCCAAGAAGTGCGAACCAATGGATAGAGCTTTGGCTCGAAGGCAAAGCGGAGTGTAGCACCCTCTTCGATAACGAGATTGACTCCCGATTTCAATTCGATGGCTCCAGTGTTCCATGTTCCAGCAGGAATCACCACCTTGCCGCCTTTCTTGGATGCAAGTGAGATGGCACGGTTGATTGCCTTCTGGTTCTGTGCAGCAGAAGCCGTTGTCTTAGCGCCATACGATGTAATGGCGTAAACTTTTTCACTCAATTTTGGCTGTTGGATGCTCTGCTCAATACGCTTGTATTCTTCATCGTCCCATCCAGCTGCATAGGAACAGACAGGAACGAGTAAAGCCACCAACAAAGATTTCAGTAATTTGATCATTGTTTGCTTTTAGATTAAATTAATACTGTGTAAAGTAGTTTATATCACCTTGCAAAGATACATAATTTATTTATATAAACGTGTTTTCTATATGTTAAAAAAGTGTTTTTTATGAAAAATAACCGGTTTTTCTTTGTTAAATAAAAAATAATTGCTACCTTTGTAGCGATAATTAACATTTATAATACAAGAAATAAGGAGATAGCCTATAGATTGGACATTTACTTAATACAAAATAATTAAGAAAATGAGAATACTCGAAGAAATGACAGATGAGGAGTTGGCTTTGGCTTATGTCGAAGGCAACAACAAGGCTTTTGACCTTTTGCTTTCACGCAATGAGGTGAAGCTTTTCTCATATATTATGTTTGTGGTACATGATGAGCAATTGGCAAACGATATCTTTCAGGAAACATTTGTCAAGGCCATCGTCAAGTTGCAGAACCGTTTGTATTCCACAAGCGGTAAGTTCAGCTCTTGGCTCATGCGTATCGCTCATAATGTAATCATTGACGGCTATCGTGAACAGGGCCATTTCCGTATGATAGATCAGGGTGAGAACAACGACTTGTCCAGCCTTCGCGGTGATTCTATCCTTGATAGTTTTGCTGAGCGCGAAATGATTAGAAACCAGGTGTTGGATGATGTTCAGAAACTCATGATGTATCTGCCTGCCAATCAGCGTGAAGTGGTCTATATGCGATATTATCAGCAAATGTCTTTCAAGGAAATTGCCGAAACAACCAATGTCAGTATCAATACCAGTCTGGGCAGAATGCGCTATGCGCTCCTTAACCTGCGTCGTATGGCTAAGGAGCACCATATCTGCTTGCAGCTGGATTAGTCGTCCAGCTGTTTCAGTTCTTTCATTTCATGGATGACGGAGCATGGGTCTGTACTCTTGAATACATAACTTCCGCTCACCAGAACGTTGACTCCGGCTTTTACGAGTCGTGGAGCCGTTTCTGCTTGTACGCCACCGTCTACCTCTATGAGGGCATGGCTTCCGCATTCCTTGATCAGCTTGCGGAGGCGCTGAACCTTCTTGATGGTGTTTTCGATAAACTTCTGTCCTCCGAAGCCCGGGTTCACACTCATCAGAAGTACCATGTCTACATCACAGATGATATCTTCCAATACGCTTACGGGTGTGGAAGGATTCAGTGTGACACCCGCTTTCATTCCTGCAGCATGAATCTGCTGGATGGTACGGTGCAGGTGGGTGCAAGCCTCATAGTGAACGTTCATCATCATTGCGCCCGTCTTGGCAGTCTGTTCGATATACTGTTCCGGGTGAACAATCATGAAGTGAACATCCAGTGGTTTGGTGCAGACTTTGGCTACAGCTTCAAGGACAGGGAATC
The DNA here is from genome assembly GCF_050313615.1 of Prevotella sp. SGI.167. NCBI lineage: Bacteria > Pseudomonadati > Bacteroidota > Bacteroidia > Bacteroidales > Prevotellaceae > Prevotella > Prevotella sp. SGI.167. Next base: position 64,350 of record NZ_JBNPLT010000008.1, read on the forward strand.
CGAAGGAAATGTTTGGTACGAAGACACCGTCCATAATGTCCATATGGAGCCAGTCTGCTTCACTCTTGTTGATCATTTCTACATCGCTCTTCAAGTCAATGAAATTGGCAGAGAGGATTGAAGGTGATATTATTGTTTTCATCTTTATTGAGATTGATGTTTTATGACCCTTGGGTCGTTTGAATTCTAGTTGACATAATACGCCTGCTGGGATTCATCTTTATCGAATGCCCGATAGGTGTATGCCAGCTTCTTGATGAAATAGATAGTCTTGGCAGACGGTCTCTTTTTTTCCGAAGTAAATAAATGCTTCATAGGCGTATTATTAAATGATTATTCTATTCTTAATTAATAACGATGTGCGTTTGGCTTTATTATATTTCCATGCATTTTTTTTCTCTATTTTTTTTCTTTTGCCTGCCTATTCGGTGCATTTTCTTCTATATATAATAAGGTATATGAAAACTTTTTATGTTGAAAAGTGTATGAAAAGTAACTTTTTTCTGTTAAATACCTAAATTTTCTGATAAATAATTTGTTATTTAAAAGAAAAAGTGTACTTTTGCAAACGAATAGTTATTGTGACTATGATAATAAAGTAAAAAAATAAAATACAATACAATTATGATGAATTCATTCGTATCTACAGCATGGTGGTGGCGTAACTCAAGATTTAAAAAGTCGTGAGTCGCGAACCCGTGTATGGATATGAATCCTAAGATACTAAGGGCCTGCCGTAACTTACGACAGGTCCTTTTTCTATATTCTAAAGTACTGTATCGTATTTTTCAGATAGTGAGTATTAATATAAAATAGATAAACAGATAGGAGATAATGATTATGGAAATGAAGAATATCTTGAACAGAATGTTGAATCATGAAGAGTTGACTCGTGAGGAAACCAAGGATATTATCATCGGTATTACAAAGAGCGAGTTTCCTGAGGAACAGATTACCGCTTTGCTTACTGGTTTGCAGATGCGTGGCGTTACGGTGGATGAGTTGCTCGGCTTCCGTGATGGTATTTTGGCTACTGGTGTACCTGCCGTCCTGGATTGCGACCGCTATATTGATGTTGTAGGTACAGGTGGCGACCGAAAGAATACTTTCAATATCTCAACCACTTCCTGCTTTGTGATTGCCGGTGCCGGTTATAAGGTGGCTAAGCATGGCAACTATGCAGCAACTTCCGTGAGTGGAGCTTCTAACGTGATCAAGAATCACGGTGTGCAGTTTACTGACGATATGGACAAGTTGAACCGCAGCATCAATGAGGCGGGTATTGTTTATCTCCATGCTCAGCTTTTTGCCAAGGCAATGAAGTTTGTGGGTCCTATCCGCAAGTCTTTGCAGTTCCCTACGGTGTTCAATCTCCTGGGTCCTTTGGTTAATCCTAGTCAGCCTAAATGTCAGCTCCTGGGTGTTGCCAATCTGGATCAGATGCGCCTTTACAATCAGGTTTTTCAGAAGATAGGTATTGATTTCGGAATCGTGAACAGCATTGACGGTTATGATGAGATTTCATTGACCAGCGATTTCAAGGTAACCACCAATAACTATGAAAAGATTTTCAAGCCACAGGATCTCGGTTTTGATTTGGCTAAACCGGAAGAGGTAAGAGGTGGAGCTACTGAGGAAGAAGCTAAGGATATCTTCGATGCAGTACTAGAAAACCGTGCGCTTCCTGCTCAGAAGAACATCGTTCTGGCTAATGCTGCCTTTGGAATCCAGGTGATGGAGAAGGGACTGAAGAGCATCGAGGAATGCGTGGAGATAGCTAGAGAAAGCATCGACTCCGGTAAGGCGCTAGCTACATTCAAGAAGTTCGTGGAGCTGAATAGAGACTAAAAACTGGGGGAATCCGATGGACTGGGGGGAATATCCGGTGGAATCGGATTCAACGGTGGCCCAGAGGGGGACTTGATTCCAGTTTCTGTTTTTCAGGGAGGATAGGTAATCATAAAGTTCAAGGTTAAAAGTTCAAAGTTGAAAAAATGGCTGATATATTAGAAGAGATAGTGGCACATAAGAGGATTGAGATAGAGCAGCGCAAGCGCTTTATCCAGCCTCGCCAGATGATAACCCTCACCGAGCAGAAGATGCAGGAGAATGGGGGAAAGGTGATGGGAGGAAGTATGAAGGAGGCGCTGGTGAATTCTGAGACAGGAATCATCGCCGAGTTCAAGCGCAAATCGCCAAGTAAGGGGTGGATCAAGGAGGAAGGCAAGCCTAGCATCATTCCTTTGAGCTACCAGAAGAATGGAGCTTCTGCCCTGAGTATCCTTACCGATATCGATTACTTCGGTGGTTATGATGAGTATATCCAGGAAGCGCGCCATGTGGGTGTTTCTATACCTATATTATATAAGAACTTCGTCATCGAGGAATATCAGCTCTTGCAGGCTAGATATTGCGGTGCTTCTGCTGTATTACTCATTGCGGCTTGCCTCAGTAAGGAAGAATGCAAGCGGCTGATGAACATGGCTCACCAGCTGGGGATGGAGGTGCTGCTGGAGATGCATAACGAGCGAGACTTCGAGTATGCGGAGCTGGAGCCGGATATGTATGGAATCAACAACCGCAACCTGGGTACCTTCGTTACGGATGTTGAGAATAGCTTCCGCTTGGCAGAGAAACTTCCGAAGAATGTATGCAGGGTGAGTGAGAGTGGAATCTCCAATCCGCTGACCGTTCGCCGATTAAGAGAAGAGGGCGGTTTCCGTGGCTTCCTGATGGGTGAACAGTTCATGAAGCAGGCTGACCCGGGAATTGCGCTTGCTGAATTCATTTCTAAATTATAGGATTTACGCAAGTTTTGCTCCCTACGCCCTGAACCAACGGTCACCGGCCGAAGGGAAAGGTAAAGGGCAGAAGTTCCTAGCTCAGGGCAACGCCCTGGGTATAGATAGCCGTCAGTAATGCGCCCTGTAAGGGCAAAAGCTTTAGAATCATAAATAATAATATAATGTTAGTAAAGGTTTGTGGAATGCGTGAACCTATGAATATAGAGCAGGTTGCGCAACTCGGCGTAGACATGATGGGATTCATTTTCTATCCTAAGTCTCCACGATATGTTAGCCAGGCGGTGGATCGCTCGGACTCTGACCGGAAGGTTTGCAGAGTGGGAGTTTTCGTGAATGATTCCATTCCGGATATGGTGGATAGGATTCTTTCCTTCTCCCTGAATGCGGTGCAACTGCATGGCGGCGAGAGCTGGGAAGTTTGCGAACAGCTGCGTGAAGCCAACGGGGAGATTAAGATAATCAAAGCCATCAGTGTTTCTGATGCCGGGGATATTCAGAAATATAAGGAGTATGTAGGCGCTGTTGACTACTTCCTTTTCGACACCAAATGTAAAACGGTGGGTGGAAGTGGTCAGCAGTTTGATTGGCAAGTTCTCGATGAATATGATGGCGATGTTCCATTCCTATTGAGTGGTGGCATTGGTCCGGAGGATGTTTCCCGCGTTCATTCTTTCCATCATCCAAAATGCGTTGGTATCGACCTCAACTCCAGGTTTGAGAAAGAATCGGGGGTAAAGGATGTGGAGAAACTTAGGAAATTCCTTTTAAAAGTAAAAAGGTAAAAAAGTAAAAAGGTAAAAAGGTAAAAAGGTAAAAAAGTAAAAAGGTAAAAAAGTAAAAAGGTAAAAAAGTAAAAAGATAAAAAGTTTAAAAAATGAACAAGATAAATGTATTATTTGCAAACAATAAAGACCGCAAGCTTTTGAGCTTGTATTTCTGTGCTGGCTGCCCAACCTTGGAAGGCACCGGCGATGTGATTAAGGCGATGGAACGTAAGGGCATCGACATGATTGAGGTAGGAATCCCTTTCAGCGATCCGTTGGCTGATGGTCCTGTGATTCAGAGCGCAGGAACCAAGGCCTTGAAGAACGGAATGACCGTGAAGAAGCTCTTCTGCCAGTTGAAGGCTATCAAGGATGAAGTCCAACTTCCATTGGTACTGATGGGTTATCTCAACCCTATCATGCACTATGGCATCGAGGAGTTCTTCAAGAGTTGCGTAGAGAGCGGAGTCAGCGGAACCATCATTCCTGATCTTCCTTTTGATGATTATCTGAAGGTGGTGAAGCCGATAGCAGACAAGTACGATATCCGTGTCATCATGATGATTACTCCGGAAACCAGCGAGGAGCGCATCCGCTTCATCGATGAGCATACCGATGGCTTCATCTATATGGTTAGTTCCGCCAGCATCACGGGTGCCCAGAGCAACTTCGGTGATGCCAAGCTCGCTTACTTCAACCATATCAACAGCATGAACCTCCGCAACCCACGCATGATCGGTTTCGGTATCAGCAACAAGCAGACCCTTACCAGTGCGCAGGATAACGCAGCCGGTGCCATCATTGGTAGCAAGTTCGTGACTTTGCTCAATGAAACCATGGATCCAGACAAAGCTCTGGATGAACTCTTCGAGGCACTCAAACATTAACATTGAACATTGAACTTTATGATATGCTGTCTTGGTAATCATAAAGTTCCAAGTTCAAAATTCAAAGTTCAAAATTCAAAGTTCAAAATTCAAAGTATTATGTATCAAGTTGACGATAAAGGATTTTTTGGAAAATTCGGAGGAGCTTACGTTCCTGAAATATTATATAAGTGTGTAACAGAACTCCAGCAGGCTTACAAGCCTATCATCGAGAGCGAGGAGTTCAAGAAAGAATACTATGCCCTGCTCAAGGATTACGTGGGCCGTCCTTCACCTCTCTATTATGCTAAGCGCATGAGCGAGAAGTATGGCTGCCAACTCTATCTGAAGCGTGAGGACCTGAACCATACCGGTGCACACAAAATCAATAACACCATTGGTCAGATTCTGATGGCAAAGAAGATGGGCAAGACCCGTATCATCGCCGAGACTGGTGCCGGACAGCATGGCGTTGCTACTGCCACCGTCTGCGCCCTGATGGATATGAAGTGCGAAATCTTCATGGGTGCCACCGATGTAGAGCGCCAGCATACCAACGTGGAACGTATGAAGATGCTGGGTGCCAAGGTAAACCCTGTTCGCACAGGTAATATGACCCTGAGCGATGCCTGCTCTGAGGCCATCCGCGACTGGTGCTGTCACCCACAGGATACCTTCTACATCGTAGGTTCCACCATGGGGCCGCATCCTTACCCAGATATTGTGGCAAAGATGCAGAGCGTCATCTCTGAGGAACTGAAATGGCAGTTGGAGGAGAAGATTGGTCGCGATTATCCTGATTACCTCATCGCCTGCGTGGGTGGCGGAAGCAATGCTGCAGGTACCATCTATCATTACATCGATGATGAGCGTGTTCAGATTTATCTGGCTGAGGCTGCCGGTCATGGCATCGATACCAACTATACCGCTGCCACCATGCATTGCGGAACAGAGGGAATCATCCACGGTGCCCGCACCCTGGTGATGCAGACAGAGGATGGTCAGATTGAGGAAGCCTTCACCATCAGTGCCGGTTTGGATTACCCAGGCATCGGACCTATGCACGCCGACCTTGCTACCCGTGGAAGAAGTCATGTGCTTGCCATCAAGGACGATGAGGCTATCTATGCCGGTTATGAGTTGACCCGCATGGAGGGTATCATCCCAGCCATCGAGAGCGCACATGCAGTGGCAGCCTTGAAGAAGATGAAGTTCAAGAAGGATGATGTCGTTGTCCTGACCGTTTCAGGCCGTGGCGACAAGGATGTGGAGACGTATTTGAGCCATAAGGAAATGGCAGGAGAATATGGCAATTTCTAAAGCATGATTTCAATCAATAAGAGAAAAATGGCAAAGTTTAATTATAAGACAGTAACCCGCAAGATTCTTGCTGACCTCTATACGCCGGTGGGAGTCTATATGCGATTGAGAGATATTTATCCCCAGTCGGCTCTGATGGAGAGTTCCGACTATCATGGTTCCGAGAACTCCAGATCCTTCATCGGTGTTCATCCGTTGGCAAGTATCGCCGTGAGCCATGGCGAGGTGATCAAGACCTATCCTGACGGCAGCGTAGAAAAGGAAACGCTCCCTGCTTTCGGCGAAGGAAAGGGCGAGCAGTGCAAGCTCGCCATCTCCAAGTCAATCAATGATTTCATCAAGAGTTTTCATGTAGAAGGTGAGAGCAAGGACTTCTGCGGCTTGTATGGTTTCACCACCTTCAATGCTGTGAGATATTTCGAGAATATCCCGGTAAAGGATACTACGATGGAGAAGAACGATGCTCCGGATATCTATTATATAATGTATAAGGATATCATCGTTTTCGACCACTTCAACAATACGATGGAGTTGATTGCGCTTCAAGAGAGTGAAGAACGAAGAGTGAAGAGTGAAGAATCTCACTCTTCACTTCCTGAGCTCGATGCCCTGCTCAAGGCCGTGAACAAGGCGAATGTGAAGCCTTATGATTTCCATCCAGTGGGCGAAACATTTTCTACCCTTACTGATGAGGAGCATAAGGAGAACATCCGCAAGTGCATCCAGCACTGTCTGCGTGGTGATGTCTTCCAGATTGTTGTCAGCCGTCGCTTCATCCAGAAATACGAGGGCGATGACTTCAAGCTCTATCGTGCCCTGCGCAGCATCAACCCATCGCCATATCTCTTTTATTTCGATTTCGGAGGATTCCGTATCTTCGGTTCTTCACCGGAAACCCACAACCGTATCGTTGGCGACAAGGCGTTTATCGACCCTATTGCCGGAACCACCAAGCGTACGGGCGATATGGAGCAGGATAGAAAGGCTGCCGAATTCCTCCGCAACGACCCGAAGGAGAATGCCGAGCACGTGATGCTGGTAGATTTGGCGCGCAATGACCTGAGCCGCAACTGCCATGGCGTGAAGGTAGATTTCTATAAAGATATGCAGTTCTATAGCCACGTCATCCACCTGGTGAGCCGTGTGAGCGGAACCCTGGATCAGGATGCCGACCATATCAAGGAGTTTATCGATACCTTCCCTGCCGGTACCCTGAGCGGTGCTCCAAAGGTAAGGGCGATGCAGATTATCTCCGAACTGGAGCCTCATAACCGTGGAGCCTACGGTGGCTGTATCGGTTTCATCGGCTTGAATGGTGATTTGAATCAGGCTATCGTTATCCGAACCTTCATCAGCCGAAATGGCGAACTCTGGTTCCAGGCAGGAAGTGGAGTAGTGGCGAAGAGCAATGACCAGTATGAACTGGAAGAGTGTAATAACAAGTTGGGTGCATTGACCAAGGCGATACATATTGCAGAGAAGCTTTAGGTAGTGATTAGTGAGTAGTGATTAATGATTAGTGAGGAATAATCACTAATAAATAATCAATAATAAATAATGAAGATGAAAGTAGTAATCATAGATAATTACGATTCCTTCACCTATAATCTGGCACATCTGGTGAAGGAGTTGGGAGCAGAAGTTACGGTTTATCGCAATGACCAGTTCCAGTTGCGCGAGCTGGAGCCATTCGATAAGATTATATTGAGTCCGGGTCCGGGAATCCCATCCGAGGCGGGTTTGCTTATGGATGTCATCAAGAAGTATGCGGGCATCAAGCCGATGCTGGGCGTCTGTCTGGGTCATCAGGCTATCGGCGAGGCGTTTGGTGCCAAGTTGACCAATCTCTCTGAGGTTTATCATGGAGTGGCAACACCCTGTACACAGTTCGGCAACGACCCGATTTTCCGCGGTATGGATAAGCGTATAGAGATAGGCAGATACCATTCATGGGTGGTAGACCGTACCGGATTTCCAGAGTGTCTGGATGTAACCGCCGTGAGCGATGATGGTTGCATCATGGGATTGAAGCATAAGAATTATGATATTCACGGCATCCAGTTCCATCCCGAGAGCGTGTTGACACCAGAAGGAAAGACCATTGTCAAGAACTGGTTGTTTGACTAGTAGGATATATAAAAAAGTAAAAAGCTTGACGCTCTCACGAGTGCCAAGCTTTTTCCATCTTAAAAATAGACGATGACTTGAGTGTTATATTATAAAATTCTACAATTCCCAACCCACAGCGCTTGCACCAAGTACAGCAGCTGAGCTACCATCGAGGGTAGAAACAAGGAACTTAGCCTTGCCCTTGTAAATCTTCAATACGGTCTTGTCGTAAGCTTCCTTTACAGGCTTCATCAGGAGATCGCCAGCCTTGGTCAGACCACCGAAGAATACGAATGCCTCAGGAGCAGAGAATGCTGCGAAGTTAGCACAAGCCTCACCCAGCATCTTGCCTGTGAAGTCGTAGATGCTCTTAGCCAAAGCATCACCCTTGCCTGCAGCCACACTTACGTCGTATGAAGTAATATCTTCTGGCTTCATATCGCGGAGCAATGAAGGCTCATTAGTCTTCTGAAGGAATTCACGGGCAGTGCGAGCTACACCGGTAGCAGAGCAGTATGCCTCCAGGCAACCCTTGCGGCCGCAGCCACATGGACGACCTTCCTCACCAGGAACCATGATTACGTGACCCAACTCGCCAGCGAAACCATCGCTTCCGTAAACCATCTGACCGTTGATGACGATACCAGAACCCACACCAGTACCGAGCGTGATATCGATGAAGTTCTTCATACCGCGAGCCACGCCATAAGTCATCTCGCCGAGAGCAGCAGCGTTGGCATCATTGGTCAAAGCAACAGGAATGCCACCGAGAGCCTTGCTGAAGAGATCAGCCAATGGCACAACGCCATCATGAGCCCAAGGCAGGTTTGGAGCAAATTCGATAGTTCCATTATAATAATTGCCATTAGGTGCACCGATACCCATAGCCTTGATCTTATCGAGACCACCAACGGTATCGATTACAGGCATGAGCGCTTCTGTTGCAGCCTTTACATAGTCGTCTACATTATCATAGCCCCCAGTTTTAATAGCTGTTGTTGCTTTGATTTCTCCACGTGCATCTACGATGCCGAAAACAGAGTTAGTACCACCGAGGTCTAATCCGATAACATACGGTTTCATTGCATTTTCAGTCATGTTATTCTTTAAAATTAGTTAGAGTGTTGTTAAATTATGACGCAAAGATATATAAAAGTAGCCAAAAAACCAAGATTTATACGATAAAAAAATGTGAAAAGCGAATATTTTATTAGAAATATAGTCGAATATGCTCGAAATTTTGTATCTTTGCCAGCTGTTATGAGTTTAGCATTTCCAATAGAGATAAATATTCTTGATTTCATATTCAAGGGAATTATCATAGGCGTGATTGCCTCGGCTCCAATGGGACCCGTTGGCATCTTATGTATCCAGCGCACTTTGAACAAGGGGCGCTGGTATGGTTTCGTTACGGGTATCGGTGCCGCTTTGAGCGATATTGTCTATGCGCTCTTTACGGGTCTCGGTATGAGTTTTGTAATGGACTTTGTGAATAACGCCCAGAACAAGTTCTATCTTCAGATTTTTGGAGGTATCCTGTTGCTGGTATTCGGTGTTTATTGCTTCAAGAGCAATCCGATGAAGAATATGCACAAGTCGAGCAATAAGCAGGGCACGCTTCTGCATAACGGCATTACTGCGTTTCTGGTTACGCTCAGCAATCCGCTCATCGTATTCCTCTTTATGGCTACGTTTGCACAGTTTGCCTTTGTGGTGCCCGATATGCCGATAGAGATGGGTGTGGGCTATCTGAGCATCGTCTTCGGAGCTTTGCTGTGGTGGTTCGGACTCACCTGGCTCATCGATAAGATCAGGGGCAAGTTTGATACCAATGGCATCCTTATTATTAATAAGGTGATAGGTAGCGTGGTTATCATCTTCTCGCTCATCGCATTGGTGGGAACGGTGTTCAATCTCTACCATCTCCCTGAATTCTAGGAGAATTTAGACAGACCTTTAAACAGAAGAAGGCAAATCATAAAGTTCAAAGTTCAAAGTAAAGAGTTCAAAGTATATGTTTGTAGCAAAAGAATTAAGAAAGAAGAGTATCGCTGAATACCTCTTATATATGTGGCAGATTGAGGATATCATCCGTGCTTACGGCTGCTCGCTGCCTGTTATCAAGAAGAATTATATAGAGCGTTTCGATTTCACTCCTGAACAGAAGGACGAGGAGATAGACTGGTTTGGCAACCTCATCCGCATGATGAACGAGGAGGGCAAGCGTGAGTATGGTCATCTCGATATCAACCGAGTGCTCCTGCAGGATGTCATCGACCTGCATGCCCGATTGCTCCAGAGCAGCAAGTTCCCAATCTACAATGCTGAATACTACAAGGTTCTGCCGTTCATTGTAGAACTTCGAAACCGTGGCGATAAGGAACTCAACGAGATAGAAACCTGCCTCGATGCCCTCTATGGTGTGATGATGCTGCGCTTGCAGAAGAAGCCGATTACGCCCGAAACCGAGCGTGCCATCAAGGAAATAACCGTCTTTGTCGGTCTTTTGAGCGATTACTACATCAAGGACCGCACTGAAGGCTTGAAGTTCGAAGACGACGACATGTAGTGATTAATTTTTCGTGGTTACTTTTTAGGATATACATATTTTATAATATATATATAACGATATATAACAGATGAAAGAGATTGAAAGAAGAAGAACATTTGCCATCATTTCGCACCCTGATGCTGGTAAGACAACTTTGACCGAGAAGTTCCTGCTCTTCGGTGGACAGATTCAGGTGGCTGGTGCCGTTAAAAATAATAAGATTCGTAAGACTGCTACTTCCGACTGGATGGATATCGAGAAACAGCGTGGTATCTCTGTTTCTACTTCCGTCATGGAGTTTGATTATCTTCCTGATGGACAGACCGGTGATCCTTACAAGGTGAATATCCTCGATACTCCGGGTCACCAGGACTTCTGTGAGGATACTTATCGCACGCTTACTGCAGTAGATTCAGCCATCATCGTGGTAGACTCAGCCAAGGGTGTGGAGGCTCAGACCCGCAAGCTGATGGAAGTGTGCCGTATGCGCAATACTCCTGTTATCATCTTCATCAACAAGATGGACCGTGAAGGTCGCGACCCATTCGATGTGCTCGATGAGCTGGAGGAGGAATTGAAGATTCATGTACGCCCATTGTCTTGGCCTATCGGTCAGGGCGCCCGCTTCAAGGGTGTTTACAATATCTATGAGCATCAGCTCAACCTTTTCACACCTAATAAGCAGCGTGTTACAGAAAAGGTTGAGGTGGATATTCAGTCTCAGGAACTCGATGAGCGAGTAGGCGAGCGCGAGGCTAGCCAGTTGCGCGAGGAGCTGGAACTGGTAGATGGCGTTTACCCTGAGTTTGATGTGGAAACCTATCGCTCTGCCGAGGTTGCTCCGGTATTCTTCGGTTCAGCGTTGAATAACTTCGGTGTGCAGGAACTTCTGGACTGCTTCGTTCAGATTGCCCCATCTCCAAAACCAACCCAGGCAGAGGAGCGCCTGGTAGAGCCTGAGGAGCCTAAGTTCACCGGTTTCATCTTCAAGATTACCGCCAATATCGACCCTAACCACCGTTCCTGCATCGCCTTCTGCAAGATATGCTCAGGTAAGTTCGTGCGCAATCAGCCTTATTACCACGTGCGTCTCGACAAGACCGTGCGCTTCTCTTCGCCAACCCAGTTCATGGCGCAGCGCAAGAGTACCATCGACGAGGCATATCCTGGCGACATCGTAGGTTTGCCGGACAACGGCATCTTCAAGATTGGCGATACCCTTACCGAGGGCGAGAAGATTCACTTCCGTGGATTGCCATCGTTCTCACCACTTCTCTTCAAGTATATCGAGAATGATGACCCAATGAAGAGCAAGCAGTTCCAGAAGGGATTGGAGCAGCTCATGAACGAGGGTGTGGCTCAGTTGTTCGTCAACCAGTTCAACGGTCGCCGCATCGTGGGTACCGTGGGTCAGCTTCAGTTTGAGGTTATCCAGTATCGCTTGGAGAACGAGTACAATGCCAAGTGCCGCTGGGAGCCTGTTCACCTGCATAAGGCATGCTGGATTGAGGCAGACGACGAGAAGGAACTGGAGAACTTCAAGAAGCGCAAGTATCAGTATATGGCAAAGGATATCGAGGGCCGCGATGTGTTCCTCGCTGATTCTGGCTACGTATTGAGTATGGCTCAGCAGGACTTTGAACATATCAAGTTCCACTTTACATCGGAATTTTAGTACATTGAACATTGAACTTGAAACATTGAACTTTCTGATATGCTGTCTTGGTAATCATAAAGTTCAAAGTTCAAAGATTAAAGTTAAAAGTTAAATGGATGAAGAGTTAACAGGATACAAACAGGGCTGGATGGCGAAGCTGGTTGCCTGGCAGAAGGAGCATATCTCCGACAGGCAGATGACCTTGATTCTCGCCTTCCTCATTGGTCTGCTCGCTTCGGTGGCAGGCTTCTTCTTGCATGCCATTGTGCATGAGATACAGTTTTTGCTCACTTCCGGGTTCGAGCAGGGCACTTACAATCTGCTCTTCCTGCTGTTCCCTATCGTGGGTATCTATCTCACATCGCTATTTATCAAATATGTGGTGCGCGATAATATTTCGCATGGTATTACAAGAGTGCTTTATGCCATCTCTACCAAGAATTCCCGACTCAAGGGACATAATTGCTGGTCGTCAGTGGTGGCATCCGGTATCACCATCGGTTTCGGTGGTTCCGTGGGAGCCGAGGCACCTATTGTGCTCACCGGTTCAGCCATCGGTTCCAACCTGGGCCAGATATTCCGGATGGACAAGAAGACGATGATGCTTCTGGTGGGATGTGGAGCCAGCGCCGCCATTGCCGGCGTGTTCAAGGCGCCGATAGCCGGACTGGTGTTCACGCTTGAGGTGCTGATGGTTGATTTGAGCATGGCATCGCTCCTGCCAATCCTGATTTCGTGCGTTACGGCTACCTGTTTCACCTATATCTTCAGTGGTGACAGCTCGCTGTTCGACTTTACGCTGACTAACCCCTGGGAGCTCGACCGCACTCCGGCATGTATTCTGCTGGGTGTTTTCTGCGGACTGGTGAGTCTCTATTTCATGCGCACCATGTCAATCTGCGAGGGATTCTTCGGCAAGCTGAGCCAGTATCCATACGCCAAACTGCTGTTTGGTGGACTCATCCTCAGCACGCTCATCTTCTTCTTCCCATCGCTTTATGGCGAGGGCTATTCGGCAGTGAATATCCTGCTCAAGGGCAGCAACGAGGCAGAGTGGGGGCAGGTGATGAACCGTTCGCTGTTCTCTGGTCAGGACAATCTGCTCATCTTCTATATAGCTCTGGTCACCTTTACCAAGGTATTTGCCACTTCGGCAACCAATGGTAGTGGCGGTTGCGGTGGAACCTTTGCCCCTTCGCTCTTTATCGGCGGATTTGCGGGCTTCCTCTTTGCCCGCCTGTGGAATGTCTATCAGGTAGGCGTTCATGTGCCTGAGCAGAACTTTGCGCTGATGGGTATGGCTGGTCTGATTACGGGCGTGATGCATGCTCCGTTGACGGGCATCTTCCTCATCGCCGAACTCACGGGCGGCTATCAGCTCTTCATGCCGCTGATGATCGTGTGCATCTCTTCCTTGCTCACCATCAGCATCTTCGAGAGTCATAGCATCTACGCCCTGCGACTGGCTAGGGAGGGCAAGCTGCTTACTCACCACGTAGACCGTTCTGCGCTTACGCTGATGAGCATGCAGAGCATGGTTGAGAAGGATTACCACGCCATCAGTCCAGATCTGCCGATGAGCAAGCTGGTGAGCGAGATTTCGAGAAGCAACAACAACTTCCTGCCTGTATTGAACGATGCGGGGGTATTGGAAGGTGTAATTGATATCACCCGCCTCCGTCATATCATCTTCCGCACGGAACTGTATAATCACTTTAAGGTAAGTCAGCTGATGATTCAGCCTTCTGCTACCCTGAGCGAGAATGAGCCTATGGACGAGGTGATGGCCAAGTTCGACAAGACCGATGCTGCCCAGCTGCCAGTGGTAGATGTGAACGGCATACTGAAGGGATATATCAGTAGAACCAAGATTTACGAGGTATATCGCCAGATAGTTGCGGATATGTCGGCAGAATAGGGTAAGTAGTGAAGAGTGAAGAACGAAGAGTGAAGAAACAATGTTCGGCGGACGAGGGGAAAGCTAATTCGTCGGCTTTGCTGGTTTAAACTTCAATTATTATTTTTATGGAGAAGAAAGATTTAAGAATCGTTTTCATGGGAACCCCGGAGTTTGCGGTGGAATCCCTCAAGCGCCTGGTAGAGGGCGGTTATAATGTAGTGGCTGTGGTTACTCAGCCAGACAAGCCTGTGGGAAGACATCAGGATACGTTGCAGCCTTCGCAGGTGAAGCAGTATGCTGTAGAGCACGGTTTGCCGGTATTGCAGCCAGTGAAGATGAAGGACCCTGAGTTTGTAGAGCAGCTTCGCTCTTATCAGGCTGACCTGCAGGTGGTAGTGGCTTTCCGCATGTTGCCTGAGGTGGTTTGGGCGATGCCTAAGTTCGGCACCTTCAATGTTCATGCTGCGCTCCTGCCACAGTATCGTGGAGCTGCCCCAATCAACTGGGCAGTCATCAATGGCGAGAAGGAGACGGGAGTTACTACTTTCTTCCTCGACCATGATATCGATACCGGTCGCATCATCAAGCAGAAGCGTTTCCCTATTCCTGAGAGTGCAGATGTGGAATATGTCTATGACGGACTGATGCACTTGGGAGCCGATTTGGCGCTTGAAACCATCGATGCGCTCATCGCAGCTGGTGGCAATATCGAATCCATGCCTCAGGAGAAGCTGATGGGCGAGGGTGTGGAACTGAAGTCTGCACCAAAGATTTTCAAGGAGACCTGCCGTATCGACTTCCACAAGCCAGCCAAGCAGGTATATGATTTTGTCCGTGGTCTCTCGCCTTATCCAGGTTCTTGGACCGAAATCAAGAAGAAGGCGCCTGTTGTCATCTTTGAGGATGCTGATGGCGAAATGCCGGAGGCAACCGCTCATCCTGCTCAGCAGAAGAGTGCAGCCAAGATTCAGGTGCTCAAGATTTTCAAGACGAGTCTCACAGAGTTTTCTCGTGGTGTAGCCCCTGTAGGTTCCTTGCGTGTATTCGAGAAGAAGTTGCAGGTGGCATGTCTCGACCATTGGCTCAATATCGAGGAACTCCAGCTTTCGGGCAAAAAGCGCATGGATGCCGCTGCATTCCTCAATGGCATGAAGGATATCGCCTATTATGAGTGCCAGAAGGCTCAGGAGACAGGAGAGGAGTGGTAAAGCTCTCTAGAGAGTTAACACCCTTCGCAGGGTAATCATTAAGTTCCAAGTTCAAAGCTCAAAGTTCAAAGTTAAAAGTTCAAAGTAATATGACACAAGAAGAAGATATTAAGAAGGCAGTGGAGTGTATGCGCAAGGGTGGTGTGATACTCTATCCTACAGATACCGTCTGGGGCATTGGTTGCGATGCTACCAATCCAGAGGCAGTAAAGAAAGTGTATGAGATCAAGAAGCGTGATGATTCCAAGGCGCTGATTTGTCTCATTGATTCAGCCGACCGCATGGCGCGTTATTTCCGTAATGTTCCTCAGGTGGCTTGGGATTTCATCGATGCAGCCATGCCGGTGAAGCCTACTACCATCATCCTGGATGATGCCACAGGCGTTGCCAGTAATCTTGTTGCAGAGGATGGTTCGCTGGCTATGCGCGTCACCTATGAGGCATTCAGCAAGCAGCTCTGTTACCGTTTCCAGAAGCCAATCGTCAGCACCAGTGCCAATGTGAGTGGTGAGCCTGCTGCCCAGAATTATCGCGATATCTCTCCTGAGATTCTCGAGGCTGTAGATTATGTCTGCTGGACCCGTCGTCAGGAGCACAAACCTCATCAGCCATCCAGCATTGTCAAGATAGGTAAGAACGGTGAGGTTAAGGTAATCAGATAATAATCTTTTCAGATATCTGTCAGAAGGGGATGTTCTTCACGAATGTTCCCTCTTTTTATGCCCTTTTCTTGCCCCTGTCTTCTTCTTGTATTATGCCTTCTCCTTTGTCCTGCCGTCTTCTTCTAAACCTGGTGCAAAGATATGGCTTTTTTTTGAAACCGCCAAATTTGGTGTGCCGTTTTGGGGGTGTTTTTAGCAAAATCCAAAAAAAACAAATGTTAACGAAACTAACTCATCGTTTTGTTGATAAGAAAGCATAGAGTTAGCGTTAGAAAAGTATAGAGTTCTATTCTAAACATAGTTGGTTTACTGACACTGACACTGACAGTTCGATTTTCCGCTAGTAACTCTTTAAAGGTAAAAGGATGTTAAATTATATTTTATATTTATATATATAATATATATAAATATAACTTTTCTTCTTACTCTTTTCTACCTTCGGAATTTTAAACTGTCAGTGTCAGTGTCAGTAAAAAGGTTATTTCTTTGTGGCTCTGATGAAGAAGCCAATCAGACAGATGTAGGCGATGAGCGAGCAAACCTCTGACATTGGGTTAACCCACCAGCTGTCAGCGATGCTAGCCTCAATGCCACCAAACTTCAACAGGGCGCTTACAACACCCATCAAGGCTCCACCGGCAATGAAACCGCTGGCGATGAGCGTACCCTTTTCGCCACGCTCAGCATTCACCTTGGCATCCTTGCTGCGGGATGTGACATACCAGTTGATGGCACCACCTACCAGCAGCGGAACGTTCAATTCCAATGGAATAAACATACCCAGGGCAAAAGCCAATGCTGGAATCTTGAAGTATGTGAGCACGATGGCAATCACAGCTCCGATGGCGTAGAGCACCCATGGTGCACCCACACCGTTCATCAATGGGTCGATGACGGCAGCCATCGCATTAGCCTGAGGAGCTGCGAGAGAGCCCGATGCAAAACCGTAGGTCTCGTTCAGAAGCATCATCACACCGCCCACGGTAGCAGCACTCACCAGGGTGCCGAGGAACTTCCATCCCTCCTGCTTCTTAGGCGTAGTACCCAGCCAGTAACCTATCTTCAAGTCGGTAATGAATGAGCCTGCTACAGACAGGGCTGTGCAAACCACACCACCCATAATCAATGCAGCCAGCATGCCGCCAGGGCCCTTCAAACCTACTGCCACCATCACTACGGAAGCGAAGATGAGCGTCATCAGAGTCATACCCGAAACAGGATTGGAACCCACGATGGCGATGGCATTGGCAGCCACTGTAGTAAAGAGGAAGGCGATGACAGCCACGAGCAGGATGGCGATAATGGCGAAGAGCAGATTGCCCTCCATCACGCCAAACCAGAAGAAGAGGAAGGTGACGAGGATGGTTACGAGCGAACCGATGGCAATAATCTTGAAAGAGATATCGCGCTGGGTGCGCTTCACGTTTTCATCTACCTCGCTCTTGCCCTTCAGTTCCTTGGCAGCCAGGCCTACGGCGCTCTTGATGATGCCCCAGCTCTTGATGATGCCGATGATACCAGCCATGGCGATACCACCGATACCGATGCTGCGGGCATAGGCACGGAAGATTTCCTCCGGACTCATCGCACCCACGGTCTTCACGATGCTAGGGTCCCATGCGCTGAGCACACTGTCATGAAAAATGACACTCATTCCTGGAACGATCAACCACCATACCACGAGCGAACCCAGGCAGGTGAAGAAGGCGTATTTCAATCCGATGATGTATCCCAGACCCAATACGGCAGCACCTGTATTCACCTTGAATACGATTTTAGCCTTGTCTGCGAGATCGCATCCCAGGCTTACCACACGGGAGGTGAAATTCTCGTTCCACCAGCCAAGACTAGCCACGATGAAGTCATATAGACCACCTACCAGACCCGCAATGAGCAAAGGCTTAGCCTGATCGCCGCCCTTGGCACCGCTCACCAATACCTGTGTGGTGGCTGTAGCCTCTGGGAACGGATACTTGCCGTGCATATCGCTGACGAAGTATTTTCTGAAAGGAATCAGGAACAGGATTCCCAATACACCTCCCAAAGCTGAAGCCATGAAAATCTTCATAAATGAAGTAGTCATGTCAGGATATTTCGCTTGCAGGATGTAGATGGCTGGCAGGGTAAAGATGGCTCCTGCCACTACTGCACCCGAGCAGGCTCCGATGCTCTGGATGATGACATTCTCGCCGAGTGCCTTGCTTCGCTTGGTGGCGGTGCTTACGCCTACGGCGATGATGGCGATAGGGATGGCTGCTTCAAACACCTGTCCTACCTTCAAGCCCAGATAGGCTGCGGCAGCAGAGAAGATGATTGCCATCACGATACCCCATGTTACCGACCAGCCGTTCACCTCCGGATAAACTTTGTCTGGCGACATCAGCGGCTTATATTCCTCCCCGTCCTTGAGTTCGCGGAATGCGTTCTCGGGGAGCTGCAAATTATCTTTTTCTTCCATTACTTTTCAATTCTGATGATGTATTCACTCATGAAGCTGGCACCTGGCTGCAGGCTGTTCATCATGTACTTATCCTTGAATTCACCGGTATATTCAGCCCAGTCGCAGGTTCCGAACCATGGTTCGATGCAGACGAATGGAGCGTGGTTGCCCGGATTCCATACACCAACGGCAGGGGTCTTGAACTCTACGGTTACGTGTGGTTCGCCCTTCTCGTTGAGCAGGGAAATCTGCTTCACCTGGCTCTTGTCGAAGATGTAGGCATCATCAGCGAACGACTCGTCTGTTACCTCCAGGATACCGTTGTCGGTCTGTACGGTCTCGCGTGCGTTAGGGTCAATGCATCCACCGATGGTAGCGAAGAGGCGGGTAGGAGCCTCGTTGTCGAGCTTCAGGGTAGCCTTCAGCTTTTCGCCCTTCTCGCATCCTGGCACCTTGAATGCAGGGTGACCGCCAATCTGGAAGTAGATTACCTTGTCGTCGGTGTTCTCAACATGCCAGATAACGTGGAGTTCGTTGCCGGCAAGGCGATATGAAACAGCGAGATTGAAGTGGAAAGGATAGTTCTTGAAGGTCTCCTCGTTGTCAATGAATGCGAAGGTAAGGCGGTCGCCGGTCTTGCCAACGAGCTTGAAGTCAACGAGCTTTCCGAAGCCGTGGCGAGGCTGTGTATACTCCTTGTCGTCGATGCGGTAGGTATCCTTCCACAATCCACCTACGATAGGGAAGAGGAGAGGAGAGTGGCGTCCCCAGTATTCTGGGTCACCATCCCAGAGATATTCGTTACCATTTGCATCCTTGATGCTCTGAAGTTCTGCACCGAGAGAAGAAATCTCAACAGTGAGCTGATCGTTTTTAATTTGTTCCATAGTTACAAACGTTTATTGTTTAGTTAATATTATTGAGTCGACTTATTTTGTACAAAAGATATTGCAAAGGTACTATTTATTTTCGTAAAGTGCAAGAATCGGGCATTTTTTCTCGATTGTAACAAGATATTTATGCGATTTTATTAGCTTATTTCGATTTTTTGCAGTACTTTTGCAGCCCGAAACGAGTAGATATTTATAAAAATATTAATAAGGAATAAGAAAAACTTGGTAAAAAAGCGTTTTAATTCAAATGACAAGCAGTAATAAAGTGAAAGGCTTTGCGGCGGGAGTTGTTGCCGCCGTGTGTTATGGTACCAATCCTTTGGGTACGTTGGAGCTCTATGGCGACGGATTCAATTCCAGTTCGGTGCTCATCTATCGCTATCTCCTGGCGGTATTGATGTTTGCCGTGGTGATGCTGTTCCGAAAGGAGAGCTTTAAGGTAAAATGGGGACACCTGATCCGTCTTGCCACGTTGGGCTGTATGTTCTCCCTCTCATCAGCTACGCTTTATGTCAGTTTCCATTATATGGCGGCAGGTATTGCCAGCACCATCCTCTTCGTCTATCCCATCATGACGGCGATACTGATGACGGTGTTCTTCCATGAGAAGGTGACGTGGACCACCACGCTCGCCATTTTGCTGGCTGTATCGGGTGTAGGCTTGCTCTATCAGGGTGACGGCAACGACAAGTTGAGCACGGCTGGTTTTGCGCTGGTGATGTGTTCTTCCCTGCTTTATGCGCTCTATATCATCTCGGTGAACCAGTGGAAGAATCCGGGCATGTCGAACATCAAGTTCACCTTCTATATCCTGGTATTCGGACTCATCACGATGCTTGTCTATTCGTTCATTGCGGGCGAGAAAATCCAGATGCTTCACACTCCGATGCATTGGATCTATGCTGCTCAGCTAGCGTTGCTGCCAACGGTATTGTCGCTTTTCTTCATGACCATCTCCATCAATCTCATCGGCAGTACGCCAGCTGCCATCATGGGTGCCCTGGAGCCAGTAACGGCAGTCATCATCGGTGTCTGCATCTTTGGCGAGAGCTTCTCCCTGCAGCTAGCCATCGGCATCCTCGCCATCCTGGCTGGTGTAACGATAATTATCGCCAGAAAGAAATAAACTTTTCTTTCGGAATGAATGGCATATATAAAATACGAGGCTGCCTCCGCAATGATGTCGGAGACAGCCTTTTTTTAGATTGAATTATAACCTTTCCCTTTAATTTCTGTTTTATCTTAAGATATCCTTCAGCGCAAAGTTGGCGAGGATACTGGTGCTCTGGCTCAGCATGCGGATAAATTCCTGGGCAGAGTTCTTCATGTAGGCATCCTTCAGGATGTGGATGCAGCCATCCATCTCGTTGTCGGCAGCATCTATCGGAATCGCTCTCATGCCTTTTTCCGGGATGGTGGTTGATTCTGAGAGCACACTGACCAGATTGCTGCGATGCAGGAGGTCGAAGATGATGTTCACATTATTTACTTCTACCATGATCTTGAAATCGAGGTCCTTGCCGTCTATCAGATAGTCGAAGGCGTTGCGAGCCTGCAGACCCTTGCATGGAAGGATGAGGTCGTAGCGTTCCAGTTCTGAGAGCTTGATGGATGAAAGACGCGCCAGGGGATGGTTCTCGTTCACGATTGCCGCCAGACGGTTGCTGAAGATGGCACGGCTGTCTATCGCCTTGTCTGTCTTGAGTGGCTTGAAGGTAAGCGCCAGGTCGAGTTCACGCTTCTTCAAGCCGTCCATCAGCTCCTGCATCGAACGGTACTGGATGTTCAGCTTCACGTGAGGATAAGCGTGGAGGAAGGCGATGAGCGTCTCTGCCATGATGTTGCTGAAGGAGTAGGTAACGCCGATGTTCAGTTCGCCGGTGAGCATCTCCTTCAGGTCGTTCATGTGGTCAACGCATGCCATGGTGCAGTTTACCGCATTCTGAGCGTAAGGCAGGAGTTCCTTTCCTGCTTCTGTAAGATAAACCTCATGCGAGTTTCGCTCGAAGAGTGGCAATCCAATCTCCTGCTCCAGATGCGAAATCTGCTGCGAGAGGGTGCTCTGCGTGATGTAGAGCTTGCGCGATGCCTCCGAGAAATTGAGCGTCTCGGCTACCTTCAAGAAGTATTTCAGTTGTCGTATTTCCATTATTTTCCTTTTTAAAGGCTATCGGTTTCAGAGATAGTCGATAGCTTGTTTCCGCTGCAAAGATAATGTATTTATTTCGAAATCCAAGAATTTGGGATAAAAAATATCCCATATTCTCAAATTTCCAATCCTGCATTACTTGATTTCCACTTCGTGCAAATCCACAAACTCGCCATTCTTCTTCTTTCTCTCCACCAGCATATTGAGGAGCTTGCGCTTGCGGTTGTCGGCGATGAAGCGGCGGAAGAAGACGTTTGGAATTGCAACACCCAGGGCGATGCAGATGATGGCGAGCGAAGCCTTGATCAGGTTGTTCATACCCACGGTTACCTCGCCTACCACACCGTGCATGTCGATGAAGGCAAAGAGGGCGCGATACATCAATACTCCAGGTACCATTGGGATCACGCTAGGAATGGTGATGCACTGGTGAGGGGTGTGGAACCAGTGGCGTGCCTTGATGACGATGACGCTGATGAGTGCAGAACCGGCAAGCGAACCGATGCTCAGGCCCATGTCGAGACCGATGTTGCCATTGGATGGACCCAGGTTGACGAAGTTGCGGAAGCAAACGGCGATGATGCCGCCCACAGCCACAACTGGCAACAGGCGTCTAGGAATGCTGAAGATGGTAGAGAAGCCCATGGCTGATACGGCTGCCGCGATGGCGAACTCCCAGTATTCGTGGTGAGGAGTCATCGTAAGATCCTTCACGAAGTTGTCGATGTGGCATACCTGGATGGCGAAGGCGATACCGAACGCCATGGCAAAGATCATCAGCAGCGTGTTGAGTGCGCGCACCATTCCCACCTCTATATATCCGTCGAGCATATCGCTCACAAAGTTTATCAAAGGAACTCCCGGCACGATGAAGAGGGCACAAGCCATCAATGGATGCCAAGGGGTATCTGAATGCATGAAGCTTGGAAGAGCGGCTGAGATGGCTGGATTGAGCGACAGGAACGAAGTCAACCAGGCAATCAGCGTTGCAACGAATGCCGAAATACCGATAGCCACATAGTTGTTGCAGCCCTTGGTAGGCAGGAACATTCTCAGACGGAAGCCCAGAATAGCTGCCAGGGAACAGAAGAAGAATGCTGGCCAGTCGCAACCGAACTGGATGCAGAATCCACCGCAGGCGAATCCACCGCCGATGGCTACCTGCCAAGGAGTGAAGCTGCGTGGAGTGGCCTTGATATCGTTCAGGGCCTGCTCATACTGTTCGAGAGAATAGTTCTCCTTGATGGCCTGCCAGGTGAGCTTGCTTACCTGAGAGATAGAGGTAAGGTTGATGCCATGTTTCTCGCAGCGCTGGAACTTGGAGAAGGAATGCTCCTCGTCGCTGTAGTTCACCATCAGCACATTCCAATTGATGTAGAGGTGCATGTAGCGCTCGTCGAGTCCGAGGAAAGCTGCTGCACGCTTCATCGTTCGCATGATGCGTGATGTGTCGGCAGCACTCTCCATAAGGATGCTGCCAGTGCGTAACAACAGGTCGAGTTTTCTTCTCAGTTCTGTTTCTGCTATTTCCTTGCAGTTGTAGTTGTCAATGCCTTTCTCTGCGCAGTCGCAGGTCTTCATGTTTTTTTCTTCCATATATTTTATTTATCCGAATACGAAAATAATAATCTGAATAGTAACGATTCTGAGGAACATGGCAAATGGATAAACATTCGCATAGCCCACAGATGGTGCATCTGCCGAAGTCTGCTCACGGACGTAAGCCAGGGCAGATGGGTTGGTGTTGGCACCTGCCAATACTCCGAGCAATGTGTAATAGTTGATGTGGAACACATATCTTCCGATGATGCCGCCGATGATGATAGGAATCATGGTGATGGCGATACCGTAGAGAATCCAGGTCATTCCGCTTTCTGTGGCTACAGTCTGGATGAACTGTTCGCCTGTTCCGAGACCTACGCAAGCCAGGAAGATGCAGAGACCAATCTCACGGAGCATCAGGTTGGCTGAAATGGTGTTGTAGGTGACGAGGTTGTACTTCGGACCGAAGTAACCTATCAGGATAGCTACTACCAATGGACCACCAGTCAATCCGAGACGCAGGTTCTCGTTGATGCCAGGGATGAAGAATGGAATGTTAGCCACGATACAACCCAGCATGATGCCCAGGAAGATAGGAATCAGATTAGGGTAGTTGAGGCGCTTCATCTGGTTACCCAATACCTTCTCTGTATGCGCGATGGCAAGCTCTGTACCCACTACGGTAACACGGTCGCCCAGCTGCAACTTCAACTGTGGAGTAGCGATCAGGTCTACACCATTACGGTTCACACGGGTGATGTTGGTGCCGAGGCTTGAACGGATTTGAAGCTGGCTGATGCTCTTGCCGTTGATGCCAGGCTTGGTGATGCGGATGCGGCGGGTGATGAGATCCTTGCCGTATTTTTCCTCACTGACCTGTACTTTCTCGCCGAGCAATGCCGTGATAGGCTCTTCTACGGTAGGGTGAGCCACAATCTGAAGGATATCTCCCTCTTCGATGATAGTACGGCCATTCACTACCTCATCGCGCTTGTCGCTGTTCTTGCGGATAATCTTTGAAACCATGAAGTCGCGCTTCAGGATGTCGCGAATCTGCTTGATGCTGTCGCCGAATACCATCTGGTTGGTTACCTGGATAGAGAAGGTGTTGAGGGTCATCGTCTCCAGGTGTCCCATACCGCGCTTGGCTGCAGCTTCCTCTTCGCTCTTGTCAATACGCAGCGCATACCTTAATATAATAAAGGAAAGAATGACGCCCAGTACACCCATAGGATAAGCGATGGCATATCCTGCTGCGATAGAAGGAGCATCGATGTGACGGAGGTCGCTGAAAGCCTGCTGTGCTGCACCGAGTCCTGGGGTGTTGGTAACAGCACCTGAGAGAATACCGGCCATAGAAGTGATGGATGTTCCTGAGAAGGAGAAGATGGCGAGGGTAGTGATGATGCTCAGTGCAATGACGATGATGCTGAGCAGGTTGAGACTCTTGCCCCCATTCTTGAAGGAAGCGAAGAAACCTGGACCCACTTCCAGACCGATGGAATAAACGAAGAGAATCAAGCCAAACTCCTTAAGGAAGTGAAGCAGGTGCTCATCGAGATTGAGAGAGTAATGACCGAAGATGAGGCCGATGAAAAGAATCCATGCCAATCCGAGAGAAACTCCCTTTACTCTCAACTTTCCTAAACTTAAACCCAGGGTAATGACCAATGCCAGGATCATTACTGAGTGGGCTACACCGCCTCCCCACAGATCAGGGAAGCCGTAAAACAGATTTTTTAAGATATCCATGTTCTTATATTATATGATGTTTATTTCTACAATTATTCGTTATTGCTCTTTTGTCATAACTACTTTTTCCGTCTTTGATGCTTGTTATAGTTTTTTACCATACTTGCATCTCTCTGATTTTCGATTGCAAAGGTATAGATAAAATCGAAAGTAGAAAAGCATTGGTGTTGGAATGAGTCGATTTTAGCTATAGGGAAATTCAATAGAAGAAATGGCAAATGGAAACGGAGAATGGTGAAAAATGGTGGACTTTTCGGGTAAATAATGGATTTTTAAGAGGAATTAGGGCATATTTTCCGGAATTTATTGTAACTTTGCCTTCAGTTTTGAATAATAGTGAATAGAAAATGGATAATATATTGACAGATACTCCAAGAGAGAAAGAATTGGAGACCAGAGATGAGCACTTCCTTGCCGAGGTAAAGGACAAGCGGGTGGCTGTGCTGCTTTCGGGTGGCGTGGATAGTTCGGTGGTGGTCTGGGAGTTTGCCCGACTGGGCTTGCATCCTGACTGCTTCTATATCAAGATTGGCCCGGAAGAGAAGGAGGAATGGGACTGTTCCTCTGAGGAAGACCTGGAGATGGCTACTGCCGTGGCTCGAAAGTATGGCTGTAAGCTGGAAGTTGTTGACTGTCATCAGGAATACTGGAACGAGGTGACCCGCTATACCATGGACAAGGTGAAGGCGGGATTCACTCCAAATCCTGATGTGATGTGCAACAGACTCATCAAGTTCGGTGCGTTCGATGAGAAGATGGGGCATCACTATGATCTCATCGCAACCGGCCATTATGCGCAGACTGAAACAGACGAAAATGGCGATAAATGGCTTGTTACGAGTCCTGACCCCGTAAAGGATCAGACCGATTTTCTGGCTCAGATAGAGAGCTGGCAATTGAAAAAAGCGATTTTCCCTATCGGTCATCACATCAAAAATGAAATTCGTGAAATAGCAGAAGAGGAACATCTCATCAATGCCAAGCGCAAAGATAGTCAAGGAATCTGCTTTCTGGGGCAGATTAACTATAATGATTACATCCGCAGATATCTGGGCGAGAACTCTGGCGATGTGATTGAGATGGAGACCGGAAAGCGCATTGGCGAACATAAGGGATTGTGGTTCCATACCATCGGTCAGCGCAAGGGATTGGGCTTTGGTGGCGGTCCTTGGTTCGTCATCAAGAAGGATGTGGAGAACAATATTCTGTATGTAAGTCATGGTTATGACCCTCAGACGGCTTATAAGAAGGATTTCCCATTGCAGGACTTCCATTTCCTTACCAGGGAAGTGGCGATGCAGAAGGTAACCTTCAAGATTCGACATACACCGGAGTATCATCCTGCTACTATCGAAAAACTCGATGATGGCAGATGGATGATTCATTCTGAAGAGGCAATTCATGGTGTAGCTCCAGGCCAATTCTGCGTAGTTTATGATGAAAATCATCATCGCTGCTACGGTTCGGGAGAAATCACCATCTAGGTTTTATGGGTTATAAATCACTTAACATAATTCAAAAAAAGCTGTGTTTATCCGTAGATGAACACAGCTTTTTTTGTTGTTTATTGAAAGAATTAACCCAATAACTTTCCTATGCTACGCAACTTGGTGCGGAATCCGTAGATGGCAATCACCACGAAACAGATGAATGGGAGGATGAACGATACGTTGGTGGATGGCATTCCGAATACGGTATGCATGTCGATGATGGATGCCTGCAAAGGTGGCAGGACACCGCCGCCACGGAAGTAGTCACGGTTAGCTGGATACCAGGTAGTTGCCTTCAAAGATAGTGATAAAAAACATCATTGTTATGGTCGTTATATTTTTTTGTGTTTATTTGTTTTTATTTTTATAAAAGAAAAACGTGTAAGTAATTGGGTTACTTACACGTTTGGAGTATAGCCTGCAGCAATCTGTTTGGCTGTAGATATGAGTTGCTCAAATTCTGCGCAGAACTCGGTCATCTGATGATAGAGCAGATTGCTACCTTTATCAGCGAGTTCCTTATCTGGCAATGGACCGCTATTGATAGCCACTGTGAAGATGTTGGCAGCTACACCGGCACGCACGCCCAATGGAGCATTCTCTACCACGATACCTTCCCATGGTTTCAAGTCGCCAGCCTTCTGCAATCCCATCAGGTATGGATCAGGATTTGGCTTGCCGCGCTTCACATCGTATGCGGTTACGATATGCGCTTCGTCTAGGTATTCGCCGAAGTCGTTGAGGAGTCTCAGGATGAGTGGGCGCTGACCGCTACCGGTAACTACTCCCACCTGCATTCCTGCATCCTTGATCTTCTGCATGATTTCCTTCACGCCAGGGAATATCTCGGCGGTTGGCATGGAATGGAAGATGTCGGTCTTCACATCATACATCTTCTGCGCTTCATCCAGGGAGATGTCGATACCTTTCTGCTTCTTCACCATCATCTGGATGGTATCGATGCCTCGGGCTCCCTCGGTGGCATAGGCATCGGCGGCAGTCATGTGGATATCGAACTGCTTCATTGACTCCTGCCATGCCACGGCATGATTGGGCATACTATTATATAATACGCCATCCATATCAAAAAGAACGGCTTTAGGGTTGAATTCCCCAAAGCCGTGGTCTTTTAAGTATTTTGAAATAATATCTTTCATAATTTGAAGGAGTTAAGGAGTTAAAGAAGTTGAGGAGTTAAGACAATAGTTTATAATCTTATGTCCTCTCTCTGTTTTTCTAGGAGAAAAGCATTTGTCTTAACTCCTTTAACTCCTAAAATATATATTATTTCTCGTTAGCCAGACGCTCCTGGATAGCCTTGCTCTCTGCCTCATAACCTGGCTTGTTGAGCAATGCGAACATGTTCTTCTTGTAAGCCTCAACACCTGGCTGGTTGAATGGGTTCACCTCTTCCAAGAGACCGCTGATACCGCAAGCCTTCTCGAAGAAGTAGATCAGCTGACCAAGGTAGTAAGCGTTCAACTCAGGCACGTTAACCAGGATGTTAGGAACACCACCGTCAACGTGAGCCAGACGTGTACCGAGCTCAGCCATCTTGTTAACCTCATCAACACGCTTGCCCTCGAGGAAGTTCAAACCGTCGAGGTTCTCATCGTCGTGTGGGAAGAGCAGCTTCTCGTTAGGAGTCTCTACGCTGATAACAGTCTCGAAGATAGAGCGCTCGCCCTGCTGAATCCACTGACCCATAGAGTGAAGGTCGGTAGTGAAGTCGCAAGCTGCTGGGAAGATACCCTTCTGGTCCTTACCCTCGCTCTCACCATAGAGCTGCTTCCACCACTCAGCAAAGTAGTGAAGCTTTGGCTGGAAGTTGCATACAATCTCAATCTTCTTGCCAGCCTGAGTGTAGAGAGCCTGACGTGTAGCTGCATAGATGGCAGCAGGGTTCTCCTCGAAAGCTACGTCCTTGCCGCAAGCCTTCTCCATTTCAGCTGCACCGGCAACGAGCTGCTTTACATCGAAACCAGCTACTGCGATAGGCAACAGACCTACTGGAGTCAAGACAGAGAAGCGACCACCCACGTTGTCTGGGATGATGAAACTCTTGTAACCCTCCTTGTCAGCGCAAGTGCGGGCAGCACCCTTCTTAGCGTCGGTAACGGCTACGATAACATCCTTAGCCTCGTCCTTGCCACGCTGATCCTCGCACTGCTTCTTCAAAAGACGGAAAGCAAGAGCTGTCTCAGTTGTGGTACCAGACTTAGAGATGTTGATAACACCAAACTTCTTGTCCTTCAAGTAAGAAGTCAACTCGAAGAGGTAGTCCTCACCGATATTGTTACCTGCGAAGAGGATAGTAGGGTTCTTCTTGTCGTTTAGGAGCCAAGCAAAAGAGTTACCGAGGCCTTCGATAACGGCGCGAGCACCGAGGTAGCTACCACCGATACCTGCAACAACAACAACCTCACACTTCTCACGCAATGTGTTGGCAACAGACTGAATCTCATCGAGGAACTCAGGAGTGATAGAAGATGGCAAATGCAACCATCCCAGGAAATCGTTACCTTCACAAGTGCCGTTCTCAAGAGCTTCCTGAGCGGCCTTTACCTTAGGCTCGTAAGCCTTTACTGCACCCTCAGCGAGGAATGATGCAGCCTTTGTAATGTTTAAGCTGATACTTTTCATTTTACCATTTATCTAAATGAATCTGTTAAAAGTTTTATCTCTATTTGTGGACTGATGCGTTCATACAATATATTATATACGGCATCGAGGATTGGCATGTTGACGTGCATGTGGCGATTGATTTCCTTCATACACTTCGTACCAAAGTATCCCTCGGCAATCATCTCCATCTCTATCTGCGCACTCTTCACGCTGTAGCCTTTACCAATCATGGTTCCGAAGGTACGGTTGCGGGAGAAGTTGCTGTAACCCGTCACGAGCAGGTCGCCCAGATATACCGAGTCGTACATACTACGTTCGATAGGGTGGACGGCTGTAAGGAAGCGATGCATCTCCTGAACAGCGTTTGACATGAGTACCGCCTGGAAATTGTCTCCATACTTCAAACCGCCACAGATACCTGCAGCAATGGCATATACGTTTTTCAGCACCGAAGAGTATTCGATACCAACCACGTCGCTCGAAGTCTTGGTCTTGATAAACTCGCTTGCCAGACAGTCGTTGGCAAAGGCACGCGCCTTGTCTGTATCACTGCAGCCCACTGTGAGATAGCTCAATCGTTCCAGCGCTACCTCTTCGGCATGAGAAGGTCCACCGATACATGCCAGATTCTCGTAAGGAACATCGTATACCTGATGGAAATATTCTGAGCAAACGAGGTTCTCATCTGGCACAATACCCTTGATGGCTGTGATAATAAACTTGTCGCTGATGCGAGTCTTGAGTTTCTTGAGATGATTCTTGAGGTATGGCGATGGGGTTACGAATACGAGCGTATCGTAGTTCTGCACTATCTTGTTGATATCGGAAGAGAAGAAAATCTCATCTACGTTGAATCGTGCCGACATCAGATAGGCTGGGTTATGCCCCATGCGCTTGAAGTCTTCGATGCGGTCATTGCGACGCATATACCAGCCTATGTGATGAGTATGCCCCACCACAATCTTGGCTATTGCCGTAGCCCAGCTACCGCCGCCAATAATCGCTATTTTACCGCAGTTATACACTTCGAATGAATTTATAAATTAAAAATTAATAATTAATAATGTATAATGAGGCTTTCGCCTTTGTTTGTAGATATAATGTATAACTAATAAAAAGCCGGAACTCTTTATTAATTATACATTATTAATTATGCATTATCAATTAAGCATTTGCTGCATCAATCCAGCCCTGGATGTCATCAACAGAAGGCTTCTCGTAGCCGAGCTTGTACTTCTTGTTGATTTCTCCAATCTTCTGCTGCAAGCCTTGTGCTTTCTCTTCACGGATATCAGAGATGAGGTTGAAACCTGCCTTGCGGAGCACGTATGCCCAATCCTCTGGCACGCCAATCTCTGCCCATTCCTTGATGGTGCTCTGTGGCATCTTCTTCTCTGGTTTCATCTGTGGGAAGAACAGTACTTCCTGGATGAAGGTCTTGCCGGTCATCAACATGACTAAGCGGTCGATACCGATACCGATACCTGATGTTGGAGGCATACCGTACTGGAGGGCACGGAGAAAGTCCTGATCGATGATCATTGCCTCATCATCACCCTTGTCGGCAAGCTTCATCTGGTCGATGAAACGCTCTTCCTGGTCGATTGGGTCGTTGAGCTCAGAGTATGCATTGGCAAGCTCCTTACCGTTTACCATCAACTCGAAACGCTCGGTCAAGCCTGGCTTTGAACGGTGCATCTTGGTCAATGGAGACATCTCTACAGGATAGTCGGTGATGAAGGTTGGCTGGAGGAATGTACCCTCGCAGAACTCACCGAAGAGCTCATCAATCAACTTACCCTTACCCATAGTCTCATCTACGTCCATGCCCTTCTCCTTGCAGAATGCGCGGATCTCTTCCTCGGTCTTGCCGTTGCAGTCGAAACCGGTCTTTTCCTTGATTGCATCGAGGATAGGCAGACGGCGATATGGAGCCTTGAAGCTGATGATGTTGCCATCAATCTCGCGCTCTGGCTTGCCGTTTACGGCGATACAGATGGTTTCGAGCAACTGCTCTGTGAAAGCCATCATCCAGTTGTAGTCCTTGTACTGAACATAAAGCTCCATACAGGTAAACTCAGGGTTGTGGTTGCGGTCCATACCCTCGTTGCGGAAGTTCTTGCCGATTTCATAAACACCCTCGAAACCACCTACGATGAGGCGCTTCAGATAAAGCTCGGTAGCGATACGCATGTACATATCCTGATCGAGTGCGTTGAAGTGGGTGATGAATGGACGGGCTGAAGCACCACCGGCAATGCTCTGCAGGGTAGGAGTCTCTACCTCTGTATAACCAGCGTTGTCAAGTACGCTGCGGAGAGTGCGGAGCACAGTGGCACGCTGCAGGAAGGTTTCCTTCACACCATCGTTTACGATGAGGTCAACGTAGCGCTGACGGTAACGCAACTCTGGGTCGTCGAACTTGTCGTAAGCCACACCATCCTTGTACTTCACGATTGGGAGTGGCTTCAAGCTCTTGGAGAGCAGGCACAACTCCTTGGCGTGAACTGAAATTTCGCCAGTCTGTGTGCGGAATACGAAACCCTTTACACCGATGAAGTCACCGATATCGAGAAGCTTCTTGAATACTGTATTGTAAAGGTCCTTGTTCTCGTCTGGACAAATCTCGTCGCGGGCGATGTAAACCTGGATTCTTCCCTTTGAGTCCTGCAACTCAGCGAAACTGGCTTTACCCATTACGCGGCGACCCATCATACGGCCAGCGATAACTACCTGGCGTGGCTCGTCCTCGTCCTTAAACTCAGCTTTGATGTCAGTGCTGAATGCATTGGTTGAAAACTCTGCTGCTGGGTATGGGTCGATGCCCATCTCGCGCAATGTCTGAAGACTTTGTCTGCGAACGATTTCCTGTTCGCTTAACTCTAAAATGTTCATACTTTATTTAGATATATCTATTTGTTTTCTTTTTGTTGGTGCAAAAATACAAATAATTTTTCGAACTCTTGCCCTATTTTTATGCTTTTTAATACAATAAGGTAATTTATCTATGCAAATGTTGCGCAAGCCTATAGTTTGATGAAGATTTTTCGGTGATACATCCAGATACCCATTGCTGCGTGGATAGCTACAAAGAAGAGGGCGTAGGTGAGCGATGCTACATACTCATCGCTGATGACGCTCTGGATGCCAATGAAAATCTCTGCCTTGATGTCAAAACTTCCAAAGAGGATGGCAAGTGCCTCGCTCATCACATAGAGAAAAAGCGGATTCATGCCAAAGGCAAGCAGACCCTTGGTCAGGATGTTGTCCTTGCTGCTCGGCTTGTTGTCGATAAACTGCAACAGGATGCCCAATATCCAGGAGGCGAATCCGCAGGTTACGAATACGTAGCTGGGACTCCAGATGCGCTTGTTGATGCCGAAACCAATCAGGGAGAGTCCGAAGCCTAGAGCTACCATCACTAGACCTGCCACCTTCAATACCTTGATCTTCGAATCTACGGTCTGACCTGCTACGGAAATGTACTTGCAGCAGAGGAATCCTATCATCGTATGGGCGATGGATGGAATCGTGCTCAGTAATCCTTCCGGGTCTACCGGACTTCTTTGATAGAGATGGTTGATGCCGAAAATGCTGCGGTCTACCTGTGCCAGGATATTGGTGGATGCATCGTATGCATAGCCATTGCCAAACACCAGAATGCCCATATAAACTACGAGTAATCCGATGATGGTATGGATGAAATAGCGATGGTTCAGGGTGATGGCGAGCAGGGCCACGACTCCGTAGCAGATGGCTATGCGCTGCAGGACAGCCCAGATTCTGAGGTGGGCAAAGTCTAGCCCACCTCCATTGCATATCATGTCAAACCAGTTGATGCCCAGACCGATGAGGAAGAGCAGGATGGTTCGCTTGGCAATCTTTCTGTAGATGGCGGCAGAAGGCTTGAACTCAGTCTTCTTCAGGGATAGAAAGGTGGACATTCCCATCATGAAGAGGAAGAAGGGAAAGACCAGATCGCATGGGGTGAGTCCATTCCACTTGCTATGCTCCAGGAAACTGTAGTTATGCTCCCCGCCATTGTTTACTAATATCATGAGGGCTACGGTGAGTCCCCGCATCACGTCGAGTGATTTTAATCTGTTCATATTTTACTTGATGAATATCATGATTTATCTGATGGATATCATGAATTACTTGATGAAATGAATGACTTCCTTGGCGATGTCTGCAGGATTTCCCTCTGGCTTCGATGAGTATGGGTTCTTCTGCAGGGTCCAAGGCTCCTCCAGCGCATACCAGTCGATTTTCGGAGCACTAGGCAATGCCAGTTGGAAGAGTTCTGCGGATGTCTTGCCAGCATTCTTGCCACTGCCCAAAGCCTCGTAATCGATGTTCGTGCAAGCCGCCATCTGGTCGGCGAGGGCTTTCATATAGGTACTCCAGCGCTTGTAGTAGAAGTCCTTCAGCAATCCTTGCCATTCCTTATGTCCGTAATCTCGCAAACCGCCATCATCAGCACAGACGCGGTTGCCCCACGTGGTAATCTGTACGCGGGCATTCCATTCGTAGAGGTCTTTCTCTTCAGCGGTCTTGCCCAGGTTGCGTGCTTCCTCTATCCAGTGTCCCAGACGGAATTCCGGACGGGTGGCGAGCAGCTTGTCCTGCAGCAGAATCATCTTCAGAAAACGGTCGGCATCCTTGTCAAACTCCTTGCGGGAAAATGATTGATAGTCGGCGATGGTCTTCCAGTACTGTTTGCGTCCCTGGTCGGCGAGAGCTTGTCGGCAGATATCTACCAGGTCGTACTCATAGTTGTTGTTGCCACGGTATTTGTCTGCTACACTGGCAAAGAGAATGGCTGCCTGTCGGGTATCTTCGGGGTCGTAATAGTTGCGCATCTTCGACCAGCTGGATACCTGGAAGTTGTTGAGCGAAGGGCGACCGCAGAAGATGCTCTCGTGAGTACCCTGCTGGTTGTTGCCCACCGGACAGTTGTAGATGCTCTGCGCCAGGAGTGCCCATGCCTTCTCGATGGTTGCATCGTGCACACCATAGCGGGCATAGCAGTATTCCTTGAGCCAGTCTTCCTTGGTAGTCTTCTCGGCACGCCAAGGCAGTTCGCTCATCAGCTCAAACATCACCGGGTTGTTTTCCGAACCTTCCATCGTGAAGCCCCAACCCTTGAGCGTTTCACGATTATGATTGCTTTCTCCCTTTTTTCCTGTTGCCAGATAGAAGTTGTTCAGCAGCTGGTCCATTCTTCCATGCAGTCCCACATTGCCTCCGAAGTTCTCGAGCATACAGAAGAGCCACTGATGCTTGCCGTAACCGCCATCCCGCTTCAGAATGCTAGGACCGCCAAACATCGGTCGGCATTCTGAGAAGAGGTCGAGTACCAGAATATCGCCAACCTTTAAGTCTTCTATCATCTGAGGACGAGGGTTCTCGTTCCATCCCTGAACCACCCAGACAGCTTTTGGGTTGGCACGCTTCATCGCACTCATCAGCGCCTGTCCAGCCTTGGCATAATCTACGGCAGCATCATCTCCACTCTCATGGAAAGGATCCATCGAGTAGAAATCAGATTTTCCGTAGAGCTTGGTCAGTTCCTTATAATATAGATCGGCGATTTCTGTAAATCTGCTATCGGTAGGAGAGAGGTTGGCAGGACGCTGGTAACCGTTCCATTTGCCGGCATCCGTCACGTTCAGTCCCAGTCTCTTTTTGGCATCGTGAGGCACCATTCCGCAATAGCCCGGTAAGACTGGTTTCATGCCCATCTCCTTCATTCTGGCAAGAATCTTTTTCTGCAGGGTTTCCTGCTGCTTATACCAGTTCTGCGGCAACGGACCTCCCCAGCCTTCCAGATTGTTCATCTCCCACCAGGCAAGAAAGGCTGGTCCGGCGATGAACTTGCCCACTTCTTCCTCAGAATAACCGAGTTTCAGAAGCATATTGCGCCATACGCATTCCGTGCCCACGGCAGCCAGCGGCATGTTGATGCCATGCAATGCCATCCAGTCGATTTCTTTCTGCCATCGGTTCCAGTCCCAGAAAGCCATCGTGTAGGAGAAGGTACAGTAGTTGAAATCGTAGCGCAGTTTGAGGTCGGTCTCGTGGCGCTCCTTCTGCTTGACGGCTGGCAGTTCTGCTGGCAGTTTGGTGTTCATGCTGTTCCATGTGATATGGATGCCGGCATAATGCTTCAGATACCAGTTGATGCCCACGGCAATATTCACCCAGGAGTTGCCCCGGATGATGATGGGATTGTTTCTACCGGCAGATTGGGATGCTGTTGCATTCTTTCCGCTTCTAGCTTGGTCTATCTCGAAGAAATCTTTGTCAGACTTGACAAGTATTGTCTTGAACTTGGCAGCAGCTCCCTTGTCTATGCGATTCAGAAGATCGTCTGCCGGATTTGCGTATGCACCAAAAGTAATAGTACATAATAGTCCTAGGAGTAATTTTTTCATAAAATCGTTTGTTGTTGTTTCAATATGCTGCAAAGATAGTAAAAAAATGCGGTTCATACCAAGTAAAAGTGTTTAAAAGTATAAAAAAGGCTTATTTATTTTGTTTTGTCTTTTATTTGCATTAATTTTGCAAGAAAATGAGGTGAGGAGTGAGTTGGACATCCGTTTGCTCTTATCCCCCCTAAACAACCAACTTTAAATTTTGATAAGGATGAACATAGACGAAGTAGTAAAAAGAATAAGTAAGACCGATGGACTTTCTAAAACCCTCGGCATGCATTTTATCTCAACTCCTGAGCCTGATACGCTTCAGGCTACGATGAAAGTGGATGAGCGTAATCGCCAGCCATTCGGATTCCTGAGTGGGGGTGCTTCTCTGGCACTGGCGGAAAATGTGGCTGGTATCGGCTCCTTGGCTCTCTGCCCTGGTCAGATAGCTGTGGGCATCAATGTGAGTGGCACTCATGTACTAGCAGTGAGCGAGGGAGATACGGTTACTGCATATGCCAAGCTGGTTCACAAAGGCAGGACCCTGCATACTTGGGAAGTTGCAATCAAAAACACTGCTGATGAGTTGATCTGCACCGTACAGGTAACCAACTATGTGTTTACTCCTAAGAAGAAAGATACTAAGATGGAGGAATCTAATAAGACAGAAGAATAAAGTATGACGGCATTTGCATACTATCGTTTGCCTTATCTGCATCACGCTCATTATGTGGTGCAGCATGAGGGTGAGCCGGAAGTTCTCTTCTCTGTGGCAGAACTGAATGGTAAGGAGGGGTTTGTAATAGCTCCTTTCTCGCCATCCAGCGATTGTCCTGTGCTTTTGATTCATCCTGATGAAAGCAAACTGATTGCTGTGGGGAACGAAAATGGCCCTGGAGAGAAGGCTCCGCAATCCTCTCCCGATGGGGCTGAAAATGCATCCCGACGTAGCTCTTCATACGTCGGGACGCAGCCAGAACTGCATCGGGACGCAGTAAACGCTACGTCGGGACGTAATTTTGAGGCCTACGCCAGAGAGTTTGAATGCTTTCATCAGCAGTTATCCGAAGAGACATTCAGCAAGATTGTTTTGGCAAGAAAAGTTTCTCTGGTGAGTGATAAAATCAGAATAAAAAAAATAGATAGTGTTGATGCTCAGGATGTTGCGTCTTTAAAGGCGCTTTTCCTGAAAACCTGCCGTATGTATCCTCGTCTTTTCGTAGCCTTGGTTTATACTTCCCAATCGGGTATGTGGCTGATGGCAACTCCGGAAATCTTGCTCAAGGGGGAGGGAGATGAGTATCAGACGATGTCTTTGGCAGGTACGCAAAAGGCGGAGCCTTCCCGAACCATTGCTGATTATCCGGTAGAGGGCGTGGAATGGTCGGAGAAGAACAGGGAAGAGCAGCAGTATGTTACGGATTATATCGAAGACTGCATCAAGGGCTTTGCTGGGGATTACACACTGAAAGGTCCGTATACCACGATGGCTGCCAATCTTTATCATCTCCGTACCGATATCTCTTTCAGATTGCTGGATAAAGGCAGGTTGGGGGATGTGATCAATGCTTTGTATCCTACGCCTGCAGTCTGTGGTATCCCAAAGGATGCGGCTCGCCGGTTCATATTGCAGCATGAGCTTCATTCCCGTAAATACTATAGCGGTTTTGTCGGTCCGATTTCTTCGCAGGGAAAGACTCATCTCTTCGTTTCTCTCCGCTGCATGAACATCTTGCAGGATGGCATCTGTGAACTATATGCCGGTGGCGGATTGCTCAAGGAGAGCGAGATGGAAAAGGAGTGGAAGGAAACTGAAGCTAAAATGCAGACAATCAGACGGGTTTTGCTTTAGCAGAATTGGCAATTGTTAATTATTAATTGTAAATTATATATTATAAATTAGTTTTCGTGTTTAGTAATATCGATAATGTCAATATCCTGACGGCTGTTCTCGCATCTCATGGTGTGAGAAGAGTAGTGGTTTGTCCTGGAAGTCGTAATGCGCCCATCGTACATAATCTTAATGAGATGGATGGCATTACCTGCTATCCAGTCACCGATGAACGCAGTGCGGGATTTGTGGCTATGGGTATTGCCTTGGGTAATCCGTCACCGTGTCCGGATCCGGTAGCGGTCTGTGTTACTTCCGGCTCTGCATTGCTCAATCTCTATCCGGCAGTCTGTGAGGCTTATTATCAGAAGTTGCCAATCATCATAATTTCGGCAGATAGACCGGAGGCTTGGATAGGCCAGCAGGATGGACAGACCCTGCCGCAGGCTCATGTATTCGGTACGATGGTGAACAGAAGTGTGAATCTTCCAATCGTATCCAACGAGGAGCAGGCTTGGTATTGTGAACGGTTGGTGCATGAAGCGGTCATCGACTGCGTGCACCGCAAGATAGGTCCGGTACATATCAATATCCAGCTTTCTGAACCTCTCTATCAGTTTACGGTAGACAAGCTGCCGAAAACTCATTGGGTGGATTACGTGAAGACCAATCTCTTTGGCGGCAGTTTCCATTACGGTGATATGCTTGATTTTCTGAATGCCAGAAAGCCGATGATCGTGGTGGGACAGGATTATCCATGCAGTCAGCTTTACGGTATCAAGCAGATTGATTCGTGGGCAGTTACGCTCATCGAACCGACGGCTTTAGGCACGTCAAGCGAGGATCCTGCATGCCGGGAATTTTCCAGCAATCTCCTGGTTACCAATTTCGATGAAGTGCTGAATAATGTGGGAGATAACGGGGATTATATGCCCGATTTTATTCTCTATGTAGGAGGCACCCTGGTGAGCAAGCGCCTCAAGCTGTTCCTTCGCCTTGCCGTGAAGAAAGGTGCTAAGGTGTGGCGGGCAAGCACCGATGGTGATTACATCGATACCTTTATGCGTATTGACCGTATCTTCCAATGCGATACCACACTGCTGGCGGATGCCATGACCTCTTATGATCAGGTTTATCGGGAAGAAGTGGATGCGTATAAGGAACGTTGGGAAAAAGCACTGTGGGCGGCTAAGCGTCATGCTTTCGATTATGAACCATCCTTCAGCAGTATGGCTGCGGTGAAGGCTTTTCAGACCGAGTTTCTGGCTCATTCACTGGATGATACTCGTGAGTGCCGTCTCTTTTATGGCAATAGCATGGCTATTCGTCTGGCTTGCATTTATGCCCGCCAGTATGTGCATTGCAATCGGGGGGTGAATGGTATCGAGGGTTCG
The DNA here is from genome assembly GCF_050313615.1 of Prevotella sp. SGI.167. NCBI lineage: Bacteria > Pseudomonadati > Bacteroidota > Bacteroidia > Bacteroidales > Prevotellaceae > Prevotella > Prevotella sp. SGI.167. The sequence continues at coordinate 102,732 of NZ_JBNPLT010000008.1, forward strand.
CTATCTGTAGCTGCGGGCTTGTCTATCTATCTTTCGGAATATCATCATCCTGATGCCAGGAGCCAGCAGAAGGTTTTCTGCGTGTTGGGCGACCTGAGTTTCTTCTACGATCAGAATGCCCTCTGGAATCAGAATCTCAATGGCAGTCTTCGCATCTTGCTCTTGAATAATGGCGGCGGAGCCATCTTTGCCAAGTTCAAGGGATTGAAGGAAAGTGCTGCACGCGAGAAACTGGTGATGGCTGAGCATTGCACTTCTGCTTATCACATCTGTCTGGCACAAGATGTAGCCTATCAGAATGCTGATGATATGAAGTCGCTCTGTGAAGGCATCGATTGGCTCATCCATACCGAGTCAAGCAGACCGATGCTTCTGGAGGTTCTTACGGATATGGAAACAGATAATCAGGTTCTGGATGAATATTATAATAGTTTAGAGTTATCATCAGAGAAAGAAGGATGAACCATCCTTTCTGAAAGTAACCTGAAAGTAATCATAAAGTTCAAAGTTCAATAATCAAAGTTCAAAGTAAATGAGAGAATGGAAAAAGATAGAAGGTTTTGATTTCAAGGAAATCATCTTCGAGGAGTATAATCACATTGCTAAGATTACCATCAATCGTGAGCGTTATCGCAACGCCTTCACTCCATTGACTACCTGGGAGATGGCGCAGGCTTTCAACTACTGTCGTGACTGTCTGGATATCCGTGTGGTTATCCTGACGGGTGCTGGCGATAAGGCTTTCTGTGCCGGTGGAGATATGCATGTGAAGGGTAGAGGTGGATATGTTGGCAACGATGGTGTGCCTCGTCTCAACGTGCTTGATGTACAGATGCAGATTCGTCGTTTGCCAAAGCCTGTTATCGCCATGGTGAACGGTTATGCCATCGGTGGTGGTCATGTGCTTCATGTGATGTGCGACTTGACCATCGCTTCAGAGAATGCCATCTTCGGACAGACTGGTCCTAAGGTAGGAAGCTTCGATGCAGGTTTCGGTTCTTCTTATCTGGCACGAATGGTTGGTCAGAAGAAGGCCCGTGAAATCTGGTTCCTCTGCAAGCAGTATTCTGCGAAGGAGGCAGAAGAGATGGGAATGGTCAACAAGGTGGTTCCTCTCGACCAGTTGGAAGATACCTGCGTAGAATGGGCTGAAATCATGATGGAGCGTTCTCCTTTGGCTCTCCGTATGATCAAGGCTGGCTTGAATGCTGAGTTGGATGGTCAGGCTGGTATTCAGGAGTTGGCTGGTGATGCAACGATGCTCTATTATACCATGGATGAGGCTCAGGAGGGTGGCAAGGCTTTCCTGGAGAAGCGCAAGCCTCGTTTTGAGGATTATCCTCAGTTCCCGTAAATGGCAGAGTGAGTAATCGAATATAAGGATATATAAACCATATAGGATGCCTTCGGTCATCTTGTATGGTTTATTTTTTTTCCTTCACTATGGATGCTGGATGAAAACCAATAGGGGGAAGATGAAGATAAATGAAAAATGGATGAAAATAAAAAAGCCAACCTCTAATACTAGAGATTGGCAATCTTAATGCTTTATGGGTGGAAGGTGGGACTCGAACCCACGACATTCAGAACCACAATCTGACGCTCTAACCAACTGAACTACGTCCACCATGTTAGCTTGCTTAATTGTTATTTCTTTTAAGCGAGTGCAAAGGTACTACATTTTTTTGAATCCACCAAATTTTTTCTAAACTTTTTTCTGAAAAACTTCATTTTTCTGTAAAAAAATAGCATTTCCCCTTAAAACTGCAGTTTTTTTGATGGGAAAATGCTATTTATAAGTTTACAAGCTATTACTTAGCAGGGCTAGCTGGTACAGTTGGAGTTGCTGCTTTCTGTGCATCTGCTGCACCATTAGCTGCTGGGGCTGCTTTCTGAGCACCTGCTGCAGCATCCTTGCTAGCACCTGGCATAGCAGGAAGAGCAGTCTGCTCCTGAGTTGCACCTTCCATAACGCTGCTTTCACCAGCTGCCTGAGGCGCTACATAAGCACAAACTATGCTGATAACTACCATGGCACCAGCGAGACCCCATGTTAATTTCTCTATAATGTCGGTTGTCTTACGAACGCCCATGATAGAGTTTGTTGATGAGAAGTTACTTGCAAGTCCACCTCCCTTTGATTCCTGGATGAGCACGATGAAAATCATCATGATTGCTACCAGGACGATTAATACTACAAATAATGTGTAAGCCATTTTTAAAAACTAGTTTTATTTATTATTTTTATTTGTTATTTTTATTATTTCCGTTTAATATCAGTTTCTCGAGAAATCTTAGCTGGTCCACATAGTAGGCACTCTTGTGTGGATGCTGCTTGTAGAGTCGCTCGATAATTTGATAAGCTCGTTCATACTTGCCCTGTTTGATGTAGATGCAGGCGAGGGTTTCTGTAAATACACCACTATTTTCAGTTTGTTCCTCGTTGTCTTTGTCATCTTCCAGTTGAGGCGTGTATTCTGGCTTGTATTCCTCTCCTTGCTGTATCTTTGGCAATTTGAATCCTCCATCTTCCATGAAGTCATCAATCAGACTGATGGTTCTTGAAGGTTTCTCGTCTTCTTCTTGATCTTCAGTCTCCATCAGATAAGCTACATAATCAACAGCTGCATCTGCAGGTGTTGGCTTCCGCTTTTCTTTCTTAGCTTCTTTTTCTTCTGCATCTGTTGGTATAGAACCTAGGAAACTGTCGATAAGGTCGCTTGTGCGGTCTGCCTTAGATGTATTGTGCAAGTTGCTTTTTGATGCTTCTCCTTGAGTAGGATAAGCCTTGCTCTTTTCCCCATAGTTTACTTTCTTGAACTGATAGTGCGCTGCTTCAACCATTTCGAAGATGACCTTGCGGTCTGTTATGTAGATGGCTGCACGGCGTAGCTCTTCGTCGAAACTAGGGTCGTGGAGTAGGTACAGGTTTTTCAACATCAAGAGGCGAGCCGTTTGATAATAGGGATATAGAGCCAAGAGGGCGCGCAAGTCGTAGAGCGTCTCCCGGTTCATCTCCTCTGGGTGTTGTATCAATCTGCTTAATTCCACTTTTTTCTATTTAATGTTTGGTTACTATGAACTTTGAGCTATGAACTTTGAGCTTTGAACTTTGAGCTATGAACTTTGAGCTATGAACTTTGAGCTTTGAACTTTGAGCTTTGAACTTTGAGCTTTGAACTTTATGATTTGTATAGCTGTTGAATTCTTCACTCTTCACTCTTCGTTCTTCACTTACTATTTCCTTACCAGTTAGCTACTGTAGCGTTGAATATCTGGTCTACCAAGTCTTTTACCATCTGGGTGACCAGTTCTTCCTGAACAGAAGCTAAACTTTGTGTGGTATCGTAGGTCTTTGCAGAGGTGAATGACTTTTCGAAGTCCTCGGTATGTTTCTTGTTATTCGTGAAACGGACATTGACGGTGATACTCAATTCTGTCTGTGCAGAATAACCTTCAGCAGATACCGACTTGTTGCGCTGTGAATATTGGGTAATTTCACCCTCAATCTTCAGGTCGCCATTACGGGAAACCTGTCGCAACTGGGTATTGTTGGCAAATTTGTCTTTCAGCTCGTTGTTGAACATTGGTCCCATTGGTCCCCAAACGTATGAACTTCTGATAGGGAAGTCTGCTATTTGGATAGTCTTGGTCTGGGTATAGTCAATGCTGGCGCCGTTGAAGCCGTAGCTAACGGAACATGCAGTCATGATGCCTATGACCAATGAAATCCCTAATATATATATGTACGCGCGTAATTGCTTCATAATTTATATTTCTTTATTTTCCGGTAAAGTGTTCTGTCTGATATACCCAATTCCTCAGCGGCTTTCTTTCGATTGCCATTGTTGCGTTCCAGAGCCTTTTCTATCATTTGTTTGCTCAAGTCATCGAGATTCAGTGAGTCGTTCTCTTTGATTTCTTCTGCCTCGATTTCTTCTGGTTCCGATTGTCCCATTTTGTCAGCTCGGATGATTCCCGGTTCATGTCGGATGATTCCTGTGTCATGCTGGATGATTCCTGTGTCATGCCGCATCATTCCTTCTGCTGGTGTGATAGACTGTGTTTTTTCAAACTCTGCCGGATAGGTTGTTGGACTCATGCTCGATACAGAGGTAGGACTACTGAATCCTTCTGCTCCTCTTAGTTGACGGGCTTCATCCAGTTGCTTGCGCAATGATCCCACCTCTCTTCGCAGGTCACTCACGTTTCCTCTTAGTTCGTAAAGAATCTTATAGAGAAATTCTCGTTCGTTTTCATAACTGTGCGAGGTGTTGTTGCTCTGTGGAATGGTGGCAAGTTGAGTAGTCTCTTCATCGCGTGGGATAAAATGCATGAGTGTCTCCATGTTAATTTCCCGTTCACGACTTAATACCGACATTTGCTCGGTAATGTTCTTGAGCTGTCTCACGTTGCCTGGCCACTTATATTTCAGCATGAGTTTCTTGGCATCTTCTGTCAGGCTGATCTTTGGCAGATTGTATTTCTCTGCCATTTGCATGGCGAAAAGGCGGAACAACAGTAAGATGTCATTTCCTCGTTCGCGAAGTGGAGGCATCTGGATAGGAATTGTATTCAGTCGGTAATACAAGTCTTCGCGGAATCTTCCTTCGCTGATTGCCTTTCTCATGTTGACGTTGGTGGCAGCAACGATTCGTACGTTGGTCTTGCGAATCTCTGTTCCACCTACGCGGATATATTCGCCCGTTTCCAGCACTCTCAGCAGTCTTGCCTGAGTCTGTATGGGCAGTTCGCCCACCTCGTCAAGAAATATAGTACCCTTGTTGGCTATTCCGAAGTAGCCTTCGCTTTCTCCTATGGCTCCGGTAAAGGAACCCTTCTCATGTCCAAAGAGCTCACTGTCTATAGTGCCCTCAGGAATGCTTCCGCAGTTGATGGCAAAATACTTTTCTCTTCTTCTTGGTGAGTTGTCATGGATCACCCTCGGAATGATTTCCTTACCAACTCCACTTTCTCCGATAATAAGCACAGAAAGATCTGTCGGTGCCACCTGTAAGGCGACATCGAGAGCATGATTCAATCCGTCGCTATTTCCGACGATATTGTAGCGTTGTTTTATTTTCTGTAGTTCAGATGTATCCATTTAGCTGCCAAAATTACACATTTTTTTTGAAATATCAGCATATATTGCCCAAAAATAGGTCTTTTTTAACGTTTACCTATTCTTGGGCATCATATTTTGCTTTAAATTAAGCTTCTGGAGCTACTTGCTGAGCTGGTTCAGTTGTAGCTTGTGGAGCTTCCTGACCTTCATTCTTTGGACGAGGTGTAAAGTTCTTTTCATTCTTTGGAGGGAATGGTTTGCCGCCCTTCTTTGGGATAGAGAATCTTACCTTTTCGCTCTCGTCACGCTTCTCGTGATAGAGTTTTGGAAGTGGATTTTCTATTGCCTCATCATAGCTGTTTCTGTTCTGGAAAGCATCAATAGCCAGGAATACTGCCTGGCGGAACGATGACTCGTCAGCTTCATTGCAGCCTGCAATGCTGTAACTTGGTGCCATGTTGGCTGCTGTATGGATGATAGGCAAACCTGCAGTGTAGATGACGCCATCCTCTGTATAGAGAGAATGGAATGGGGTAGTGGCTTGGTCATGATACATGGCCATGATTCCGTCAAAGTCGCTAAAATATCCCTTACCGAAGAACTCATCTGCTGCGTATGGACCAAAAGCCTGAATGCCTTGTTCTGCTAATTTGTCAATAGCAGGAATGATGATTTCGCTCTCCTCCTTACCGCAACTTTCCTCTTCGTTGCTGCGAGGATTGAGGGCAAGCACTGCTATGCGTGGGTTGGTGATGAGGAAATCTCTTTTGATGGTTTGTTGCATGAGCTTTACTCTTTCGATAATGCGTTCCTCGGTGATTCCGGCTATTACATTTTTGAATGGAGTCTTCTCTGTAACTGATGCTATGCGAAGGTTGCCACCTACGAGGATGGAAAGGGCTTCCTGTCCTTCGCCAAGACATGTTTCGATATAATGCTTGTGCCCCTTGAATGGGAAACCTTCTATCTGGGCATTCTGGTTATTGATAGGGGCTGTGATTAGCACATCATAGAGATTGTCTCTGAAATCAGTCATTGCTCTGTCGAGCGCTTTGATAGCTGCTGCTCCCGATTCGGTGGTAGGCATACCCATGTCTACCTTTACCTCTTCATCTACAGCTGCAAGCAGGTTGATGCGTCCTTCCTCTGCATCTTCTGCTTTCTGGATGATAGAAAACTGTGCTGGCAGGTTCATCGCCTTGCGATAATAGGCTGCCACCTTTGGTGAACCGTAGATGATTGGTGTACAGAAATCCAGCATCTCTGATTCAGCAAATGTCTTAAAGATGAGTTCATATCCGATACCGTTGGTATCTCCGTGAGTGATAGCCACTCTGATTTTCTTATTGTCCATTGATGTATTTTATTTTATTGTGGAAATCGCAGCTTCGAGCTGCTTGATTAATATTTTCTTTTTCATTTCGGGTGCATAGACGAAGCCGATGACATAGAGGTTATGGATGCGATGCATCACGTAAGGTCCTCCCATGGCATCCCCTTTCATCTCCCAGAGTCCTCTTTCTAAAAGAACAGGAATGGTCATATACATGCTGTCGGTTTCGCCCGGCATGTTGGTTCGAAGAATGCTATCAATCTGAGCCTTGTCATTTACATTTACATGAAAAGCATTTGAATTCTTCATTCTTCGTTCTTCACTCTTCTCTTTTCCTGCTCTTCGTTCTTCACTCTTCACTTTCATCACGAGCAGGTTCTGCATTCCCGTACTTGCGTTGTTCGAAATCCAGATGAAGTTTTTTGCCTTCTTGCTGGCATTCATCGATACCGGGATTTTCATGTCAAGTCCGAATGTCTTCTTTACCTCTTCCTGCATCTCCTTGTTCTGCTTGCTGGGATTGTTGGAGATCATCTCTGCCAGATGCTTCAGTTCAGCTTCATCTACAATTTGGCGGAGCTTTTCGCCATTGAGTCTTTCTCGCAGCTGCTGTACGGAATGGGCATTGATGCGGATGATGTTTTGCGGTTCAGCATTCTCATCGTGGCTCAACTTGACAGCGAAGTCTTTATCTGTGATATTGACGATGATGCGGGTTCTGACGAGCAGGTAGCTGCCTTTTGTCTTCCCCTTCTTCACCTGAATCAGTTTGCAGAGAGGCTCGGGTTGGGGAAGGGCTGGAACGTCTTCCGTCAGTATCCTGGTAACGATGCTGTCGGTATCTCCTTCCAGTACAATCTCGTAAGGTTGCCCTGTACTGGCTGGCTTTTTCCTGTTCTTCCCCGTTAAACCGCAACTTGTCAAGAGGAGAAATATCAGGCAGAACGGGAAAAGAAGCGTTATCGTATTTCTCACCATTATGCTATGTTCTTTTCGTCTACTCTTTTTTCTCTTCGTCCTCATGCTGGCGTATTTCGCCAATCTTCTTCGAGGTACTCAGCAAGCCGCAGGCTGCATAGATGTCTTGTCCACGGCTGGCACGGATGGTTGTAAACACGCCGTGCGAGGTAAGGTAATCGCGGAACTGCTCCATCTTTTCGTCATTCACGCCCAGCAGTGGGATGTCTGGAATCTGGTGGAAGCGGATCAGGTTGAAACGGCAATCGAGTCCCTTTACCAACTTGATGATAGCTTTGGCATGCTGCATGCTGTCATTCACTCCCTTGAATACGATGTATTCGAACGAGAGGCGACGCTGGTGGGAGAAGTCGTAGTTCTTCAAAAGCTCTACCACCTGCTCAATACCCATACCTCTTTCTGCAGGCATCAGTTCTGCGCGCTCTGAAGGAATAGGATCGTGCATGGAAATAGCCACATGGCATTCGCTCTCTTCCAGGAATCGCTTCAGTTTGTTCTTCACGCCAACAGAACTTACCGTGATACGCTTCGGACTCCATGCCCAGCCATAGTCGGCAGTCAGAATTTCCGTAGCACGAAGCACGTTGTCGAGGTTGTCCATTGGCTCGCCCTGTCCCATGAATACGATGTTGGTGAGCTTGTCTACCTCTGGCAATGAGTAAATCTGGTTCAGGATGTCGCCGGCAGGCAGACTTCCCTCGAATCCCTGCTTACCTGTTTGGCAGAAGAGACAGTTCATCTTGCAACCCACCTGCGAAGAAACACAGAGCGTGGCACGGTCCTTATCTGGAATATAAACCGTTTCCACAAACTTGCCACTTCGGGTAGGAAAGAGATACTTGATGGTACCATCCACAGAATGTTGTGCGTCGGAATATCCGAAGCATCCTATTTCGTATTCGGCAGCGAGTTTTGCACGGTTGGCTTTCGAGATATTGGTCATCTCATCAATGCTCTTTACATGCTGCTCATAGAGCCATTTCGCCATCTGTCCTCCGGTGAAGGCAGGCATGCCGAGATCCTTTGCCACCTGCTTCAATTCGGCAAGTGTAAGGCCTAAAAGATATTTTTTTTCATTATTCATACTGCAAAGATAGTGTTTTTTGCCGAAAAATTGTTATCTTTGCCACATATTTTAAGATAATAAGTTGAAATAAAGATAAAAAACATAGTTTGATGCCCCCAAATGGGACGAAAAACGAAAAAATAGAAACAAAGAAATGAGACAAAAAATAGACCTTTTCTTGCCTTGTGAAGACCTGGATGTAGCCCAGGAAGCACTCTTGGAACTTCATGACAACAAGACAGTTCAACATATCAATCTCTTGGTGAGTGCTGATTTCGCTGCTTCTCATCAAGTGCCTGATGGTTGTACATTTATCGTTGTCGACCGATTGGAGAGTTCCAATACTGTTAGTAGTATTGCTGAGAACACCGATGCCGACTATGTAATCATTTGTACCAAAGCCACTCCTATCCGTTGGGGATTGTATGCCTTGGAACGTTTCCTCCGTACCGCTGATGATACGGGAGCGGTCATGGTATACTCCGATCATTACTCTGTTCAGGAGGGTAAACTGGAGAAGCATCCGGTCATCGACTATCAGGCTGGTTCACTTCGTGATGACTTCGATTTTGGAAGTCTCTGGCTTGTCAAGGCACAGAATCTGCTCGACTATGCAGCACAGCAGGACAGACAGGAATATCAGTTTGCAGGACTCTATGACCTTCGTCTTTATCTGAGTAGAGTGGGAGAGATTTTCCATGTCAATGAATTCCTCTATACGGAAGATGAGCTCGATACCAGAAAGAGTGGAGAAAAGCAGTTCGACTATGTGAACCCTCGCAACCGGGAGGTACAGATAGAGATGGAGAAGGCTTGCACCCATCATCTCGAAAAGGTGGGAGCCTTGGTTGATACCAATTACTATCGACAGCCTGATTTTGATGAGCAGGAGTTTGAATACGAGGCTTCTGTCATTATTCCGGTATTCAACCGTGAAAAGACGATAGCTGACGCAGTGAAAAGCGCACTCAGTCAGAAGACCAGCTTCAAGTTTAATGTTATCGTGGTAAATAATCATTCTACCGACCGTACGGGCGAAATCCTTTCAGAGATTGCCCATGAGATGGAGGAACGGAATGATAAGCAGGCAGGGCGCCTTGTCCAGATTGTGCCTGATCGCAACGACCTTGGCATTGGTGGCTGCTGGAATATGGCTATCAACAGCGACCATTGTGGTAAGTTTGCCGTCCAGCTGGATAGTGATGACCTCTATTCTTCCCCTAAGACGCTGCAAAAGATAGTAGATGCCTTCCATAAGCAGAAGGCTGCCATGATGATCGGCTCTTATCGCATGTGCGATTTCGATCTCAATACACTGCCTCCTGGATTGATAGACCATAAGGAGTGGACCGAAGATAATGGCTGTAATAACGCTCTGCGTATCAATGGATTGGGTGCTCCTCGTGCCTTCTTTACCCCATTGGTCCGTCAGATTCAATTTCCTAATACCAGTTATGGTGAGGACTATGCCTTGGGATTGGTGTTCTCTCGTCGCTACCGTATTGGCAGAATCTACGATGAACTTTACCTCTGCCGTCGTTGGGGAGGAAATAGTGATGCTGCCTTGAGTATCGATAAGGTAAATGCCAATAATCTTTATAAGGACCGTCTTCGCACCATGGAGTTGAAGGCGCGCCAGCAGATGTTGCAGGGCAAGGCTGATATAATGGAAGATAGCAGTATCTCCCGTTTCTTCAATCGCCAGATGGAGAAGTGGGCTGATGCCCGTCACCGCTTCCGCGATCTCAAGCATGTGGAGACCCATCAGCTCTCCGACCAGTTGAAAGTGCAGTGGAATCCGGCACGCATCGTGAGCACCGGAGCCAAGATTGATAAGAAGACATTGGGTGATCGTCCATGTTTCCTTTGCGACAAGAACCGTCCTAAGGAGCAGATTTCAAAACAGATAGATGAACGCTTCCTTCTCTTGGTGAATCCGTTCCCGATTCTGCCTGTTCATTTCACGATTCCTGCAAGAAAGCATCAGCCACAGTCTATCTATAAGAATTATGGTGAGATGCACCGGTTCCTGAGCTTGCATAGCGAGTTGATGGTGTTCTATAACGGTCCGAAGTGTGGAGCCTCAGCTCCTGATCATCTTCATTTCCAGGCAGGTACCAGTGGCATCTTGCCTTTGCAGGCTAATTGGCAGCGACTTTCTCGCAACCTTACTGATATCATTTCTCTGAATGATGACGAAAAGATTGCCTTGATTCATGACTTTGTTGTTCCAGCCTTTGTCATCATCTCCAAGAGTGAGGACAGCGATGAGGCTCTTTTCCAACGTCTCTATAAGTCGATGCCTGTTCGTGGTGATGAGACTGAACCAATGATGAATATCATCGCATGGCGCAAGGGGGATGAGTATATCTCTGTGGTTATTCCTAGAGAGAAACACCGCCCTGAGGCTTATTTTGCAGAAGGCGATGCACAGATGATGGTTTCTCCTGGAGCCTTGGATATGTCGGGACTCATCATTACTCCCCGTGAGGAAGACTTCCGTAAGTTGACCGAAGAGAGTGCTACTGCCATTCTGCAGGAATGTGGTGTCTCTACGGATAAGATGAACAGCATCGTTACCAAACTCAAGGCTTCAAAGGAAGCTGAACTGCAGGTCGGTACTTCTGCCTTATACAGTTATGACAAGGAACCTGAGGTGAAGGTGGGTATTGTGAGCGGACAGAAGATTCATTTCTCTCTCAATAAACCTTATCTGGCTAAGGGCGAGACAGTAATCGGCGAACAGGAGGTGGAATTCTCAGAAGGTGGTGTACTCTGGAACGGTAATCAGTATAGTTCCTTGACTTTCCATCCACAGAGTGCGGACGCTTCCTTCTCGCTGAGCGATGTTACGATTGGTGTCAACTTCCATTGGGAGCGCAAGGAAACCCAGACTTTCCTCGGAACATTGCGTTTCGTGGTCGAGTCGGATAAGATTTGTGCCATCAACGAACTGCCTGTAGAGAAGTATCTGGAGAGTGTAATCAGTAGTGAGATGAGTGCCACTTCCAGTCTCGAACTCTTGAAGGCACATGCCGTTATCTCCCGTTCCTGGCTTTTGGCGCAGATGAAGAAGCATAGGGATGTTGCAGAAAGTGGTAATAATTTCTTCTCTTTCACCAAGAAGGAAGATATGCTCATCCGCTGGTACGATCGCGAAGACCATACCATCTTTGATGTTTGTGCAGATGACCATTGCCAGCGTTACCAGGGAATCACGAAGGAAACTTCTCCACATGTTGCTGAGGCTATTCGTCAGACCAAGGGACAGGTGCTCCTGGATGGTGATGAGATATGCGATGCCCGATTCTCTAAATGTTGCGGTGGAGTCACAGAGGAGTTCCAGTACTGTTGGGAAGATACACCGAAGAATTATCTCACTGCGGTGAGGGATATTGCATTAGGAATAGAATCTACTTTGCCTAATCTGACAAATGAGGAAGAGGCTGAGAAGTGGATTCGCTTCAACCCTCCTGCTTTCTGCAACACGCAGGACAAGAGAATCCTCTCACAGGTGTTGAACGATTACGACCAGGAAACGGTAGACTTCTATCGCTGGAAGGTAACCCTTACTCAGGAGAAACTGCAGCAGCTCATTGCTGACAGACTGAAGATGGACTTGGGTTCTATCCTTGATATGAAATCCGTAGAACGGGGAACGAGTGGAAGAATCAGTAAGCTCCAGATTATCGGTACGGAGAAAACCTTCACCATCGGTAAGGAACTCGAAATCCGCCGCACGCTGAGTGACAGTCATCTCCTCAGTTCTGCCTTTATCGTGGATAAATATGATATAGATGAGCAGGGAGTTCCTCAGCGTTTCGAACTGGTCGGAGCTGGATGGGGACACGGAGTAGGTCTCTGTCAGATTGGTGCAGCCGTGATGGGCGAGGAAGGCTATCTGTATGATGCCATCCTTCTGCACTACTATCAGGGAGCTGAAATCAAGAAACTCTATAAATAGTGATGTAAAATGGTAACAAAGAAAAATAGTCGGAATCCATGGGCTTGGATTCCGACACTCTATTTTGCGGAAGGACTGCCTAATGTCATCGTGACAGCCCTCTCTGTCGTGATGTATATGCAGTTGGGCTTGACCGATGCCCAGGTGGGTCTCTATACCGGATGGCTGGCTTTGCCTTGGGTTATCAAACCCTTGTGGAGTCCTTTCATCGACTTGCTGAAGACCAAGCGCTGGTGGGTATTGACCATGCAGGCACTCATCGGAGCCGCCCTTGCCGGCATTGCTTTCTCGCTGCCTACTGCCTTCTGGTTCCAGGCAACGATGTGTTTCTTCTTCCTCATCGCCTTCTGTAGTGCCACCCACGATATTTCGGCGGATGGTTTCTATATGATAGAGTTGGATGAGCATACGCAGACCAAGTTCGTGGGTTTGAGAAATACCTTCTATCGCCTTGCCATCATCTTTGTGAATGGATTCCTGGTGATGCTGGCAGGTGTTCTCCAGGTGATGTTCCGCAACCAGATTAGCTTCTCATGGGCGCTCATCTTCTACGGTCTGGCAGGTATCTTCATCGGATTATGGCTCTATCATAGCCGATTCATGCCACGTCCTAAGGAGGATGTGCAGACGGACAGAACGGTGGGTGAAGTGGCTCACGAACTGAAGAATATGTTCCGCACCTTCTTCGTGAAGTTCGGATTGGGAGAAACCATCTGTGTGATGCTCTTCCTCTTGCTCTACCGATTCCCAGAAGCGCTTCTGAACACCATGACCAAGACCTTCATACTCCGTCCTAATTCGCAGGGCGGACTGGGACTGTCACCTCAGGAATATGGCTTTGCCAATGGTACTGTGGGATTGATTGGTTTGCTGCTGGGTGGAATTCTTGGTGGTATTCTGGTGAGCAGGGATGGAATGAAGAAATGGCTCTGGCCTCTGGTTTGCGCCATCACCTTGCCTGATGTGGTTTACATCTATCTGAGTTACTCGCTCAACAGCAACCTCATCGTGGTTTCCAGCTGTCTTTTCGTCGAGCAGTTGGGTTACGGTCTGGGCTTCACGGTTCTTACCCTTTACATGTTGTTCTATAGTCAGGGCAAGTTCAAGACATCCCATTATTCCATCTGTACAGGTATCTCTTATTTAGGTTTGATGTTGCCTGGTATGGTTTCGGGATATCTGAAAGATATGGTAGGCTACCGCATGTTCTTCATCATCGTGATGGCATGTTGCGCCATTACCTTCCTGGTTACTGCTTTCCTGAAGATTGATCCTAATTTCGGAAAGAAAGAGAAAGAGGAAATCGAGGAGGAAGAAATGGAAGTGATAGAATAGTAATCCTATATATAAATAGGTGAAAATACAGGAAAAGGTCGTTGGGATTCGTCTCAACGACCTTTTTACGTTAAACTAATTAAAATTTTGGGTTCCTTCTCTTGTGATATCATTTTAATATCGTATATTTGTGATATTAAAATGATATCAATATCAATAACGTAATAAATAAAGTAAAATTATGGAGAATAAGGAATTTACGTATCAGGGAAAGACCTTGAATGGCATCCTGATGTTAGTGTTAAACATCATCGGCTTTCTGGCTGGAGTTGGCTTGTTTATATTTGCCTGCGTTTCGCAAGAGGGCTGGCTGGCAAATGTCTGTGGTGTTTGTGGCGTACTGCTTCTCATCCTGAGCATCATCTGCGTCTGCGGTTTCATCCTGGTGGAGCCGGGGCAGGCTCGCGTATTGCTTTTCTTCGGTAAGTATCGTGGCACTTTTACAGAGCCTGGTTACTATTGGCTGAATCCGTTCATCAGTCAGAAGAAGCTTTCGCTTCGTGTGCGCAACCTCGATGCCGAACCTATCAAGGTGAATGACAAGACGGGTAATCCGATTATGATTGGTATGGTGCTGGTATGGAAACTGAAGGATACCTACAAGGCTATCTTCGAGATTGATACCCAGACGATGGCTGAGGGTTCTACGGGTCAGGCAGGCATCGGTGCTTCTGCTGCACAGATCATGAATATGCTGGGCCGCTTTGTTCAGATTCAGGCCGATGCCGCTCTCCGACAGGTAGCTGGACAGTATGCCTACGATGATGACGAGGGTGGAAAGTCGAATCAGATTACGCTTCGTGATGGAAGTGATGAGATTAATAAGGAGTTGGAGGCTCGCATCGATGAGCGATTGGCAATGGCAGGTATCGAGGTTGTAGAGGCTCGCATCAACTATCTGGCTTATGCACCGGAGATAGCAGCCGTGATGCTTCGTCGCCAGCAGGCTTCAGCCATCATCTCTGCCAGAGAGAAGATTGTAGAAGGAGCCGTGTCGATGGTGAAGATGGCATTGCAGAAGTTGAGCGATGAAGATGTGGTAGAGCTTGATGACGACAAGAAAGCAGCCATGGTCAGCAATCTGCTCGTAGTGCTCTGTGGTGATGATACTGCTCAGCCTGTAGTAAATACGGGAACATTGAATCATTAAAAAAGTATGGCTAAAAAGGAAACAAATATAAAAAGTTTTATATTGCGCATCGATTCGGAAACGATGAGTGCCATTGAGGCGTGGGCTGAGGATGAGTTCCGCTCAACCAACGGCCAGCTGCAATGGATCATCGCCGAAGCGCTGCGCAAGGCTGGCAGACTGCCTAAGAAAAAGAAGGCTGCATCAAAGAAAACGAAGGAAGAAGTCGATTTAAATCAAATAGGAGGGGAAAAGAAAGATGAAGAATAAAATATTTTGTTTTGTGCTTGATTTATTCAAAAATGGCGATAAGGAAGAGCAGGCTGGCATCTTTGCGCAAGTCAAGATCTATCGTTCTACAAGTGCCAGGGTCTTTGAATTTATTGTAGGAATCCTGGTTCTTGCCATATGGCTGCTCACCATCAGAAACATCATTCATGCCACATCTGATGATTTGCCTTATCTTCTTCTGTTGGCTGGAATGGGTACTTCTTTCCCTATCGCTTGTTTGCTTCACAGCTATCATCCAAAGGCCAATGACTTTCCTTTCGTCAAGATAGTCAATGCCCGACAGGTATATTACCTGTCCCTGTTGGGTCGCTATGCAGCTTTATGGTCAGCCCTCTTCTGGTTATGGATTAGTTGTATGGATTTTATCGGAAGTGAGCCTGTATTTGTGGGTGGAGTGATTGTTTGCTGTGTTCTTTTATGTCTGAACGGTGTATTCTTTTTTTATAAGATATACCAGTTGAGAAACCTGATAGAAGTAGAGGATCCAGAGCCAGCTATCAAAAACGAGAAACTCTTGACTATCGGTGTGTTGGTATTGACGATGGTTTTAGGTTTTGCGATGCATCTCCTGCCGATTTGGGATTGTATGCCAAAGATATTAAGTGGATTTTTAAGAGGAATCCTCGTCATAGCAATGGTAGTAGGTATCGTCTGGGTATGCAAGAGATACTTCGGCCTTTTCCGTGAAATTGATAAAGACGCCTCCGATTCATCCAGGAAATAGAATCGCCAGGCGTCCCATAAAGTCTTCCGTCAGGCGTCCCGGCGGATTTGCAATCCGCCGTCAAAAAATGTCCTAACTTGTTGGTGCTCTGCGGATTTGCAATCCGCAGCAATCAGTTTTGAAGCAAGGTGTGGGGAATTACAAACCGATAATCGTTGCGATGAGGTGTCGGCTTCCGCCTCCCTCTCTGAATTCACAGAGGTAAATCCCCTGCCATGTACCAAGGTTCAGTCTGCCATTGGTAATAGGAATGGTGAGTGATACGCCTACCATGCTCGATTTGGCATGCGCTGACATATCCGTAGGTCCTTCATCCTGATGCAGATACCTTGGGTCGCCATCCGGAACCAGTCTTTCGAAGATACCCTTTAAATCATGTCTCACATCAGGGTCGAAGTTCTCGTTCAGCGACAATCCGCAACTGGTATGTCTTACGAAGAGGTTCAGTATCCCCGTCTTAGGCAGCGCCGGCAAGTTCCTCATCACCTCGTTGGTTACGAGGTGAAAGCCGCGAGGAAGCGGGCGCAAAGAAAATTCAACTTGCTGTATCATATCATTCTTTGTTTTATATTTCTACTGTTTGTATCTTTCTGATTGTCAATTTACAAAGGTAATTATAATTTTATTATTATAATACTATTATAATGCAAATATAGGAAAGTTTAACCATTTAAGGGAATCTCCTTCAATCAAGTCGAGTATATCTCTTCTAATCAAGTCGGGTATTTTCTTGCTATCTGCTACCCCGAAAAAACTTCTTCTTTAGAAGAAGGAAAAAAACAGGAAAAAATAATCCCGAAAAGATTTGGTGGTTTCAGAATAATGATGTACTTTTGCACCCGAAATCAAGCATTAAGAGTTGCCCAGTTGCGGCACACCAACCGAGTTTCGCATAGAGATAACCACGGTGGTAAAAGAATGTGTAAGTGTTTAACAACTTAAAATAATTATCTTTATGAATCCAAATTCAGATTTAAAGAACAATGAGAATGTAATGGCAGCTAATGCCGAGTCATCAACAATTAAGGCAGCTAATTCTGAGTCATCAACTGTTGGTGCAGACTATGCCGAGTCAAGAATTTCAGAGTATGCAGCCCGCTTTGCTGCATACAGCGATGAGCGTTTGAATCAGACCATAGATCATGAGCGCAAGGTTCGTGGTTGGGGCAGCGAACGCAGCTACTTCCTCGCCGCCCTGCGAGGAGAGTGTGAGAAACGAGGCATTGATTACTGCTAATCAAGCCCTATCTGTGGAAATCTGTGAATTGAAAATCGGTGGCCGAAGGGAAAGCCAAATCTGTGGGAGTTTATGACTTGAATTCCTCGATGAAGGGTTGCAGGTTTCCACCTCTTGGCGAGTTATAGTCTTCAAGGATGGCGAAGGCGATGAGCTTGTACTTGTCCATGAACTCCTTCTCGTCGATGACTTCGTGAAACAGTCTTGCGATATGTTTCGGAGGATTGTGGAAGGCACCGCAACCGAATGCACCGAGCACGATGCTGTCGTGTCCGTTCAGCAGACCGATACGCAGCATCGTCCTCATTTTGTTCTTTGTCAATGCGGCATCTTCTTCACAGATGTTCCCATCTCTATCTAAATCAGGATGATTGATGGCGGCTACTGCCACGAACGACATATAGTAAGGAGTATCGAGCAAGGCAAAGTTATCCTTGGCTCCAGCCCTGAATACGGTAGCGTCTGGCACATAGATACCTCCGAATCTCACAGGCATCGGATATTGGAACTTGCTTTTCTCCAGACCGTAATCCTCGGCATATTCCGCATAGCGATACATAGAGAGAAAGAGGTTGGTGCTGCGGAAGAGGCTTTCCTCCTGTGCCCGGCTTCCGTTCTTCACGCCACCACCCGGGTTGCGCCGGCTTGCCAGGTTGAGAACCACGGGATTGTATCCTTCCTGTTGCAACTGATGACCGCAATGGATGCTGTCGTCATTCTTCACTATAATCTTGGTGGAACCTTCTGCAAGACTAGGTACATTAGAAGCATCCAGTGGTTTGGTATAGAATCTGCTTCCCCTCAGCATCTTCGTGTTGTCGAGCAGTTTCACTTCCTCCCCATTCTCAGAGGTGTAATGTCCTTCCAGTACAATATCTATAGTTTGCTGATACACGTCAGCCAGTTGTCTTCTGTCGTTTATCATGATGTCTTCTGTTTATTTTGTTTGTGTCACTAAAAATCCGTTCTTTTTGGCAAAATTATAAGTTTTCTTTGTATTCTCCAAACTTTTATATATAAAATATGTGGTATTCTCGATATTTCTTTGTAAATTTGCCCACAAAAGAAAAATATATAATTATGGAAGGACAAACAAAACTTTCTGCCGGACAGATAGGCATATTGATTAATGCCCGTATCAAAGATATGGCAATGTGGCTGATGGAAGACTTCAAGTATTCTCTTGAAGAAGCTTTAGATTGTGTTTATAATTCAGAGTTATTCGAGAAACTTCAGGATTTAGAGACAGGGCTATATTATCAGAGTTCTGGCTACAACTATGAGTTGCTGAAGGAGGAAATTAAATATGGAAAGGTAGGTTGAGAATTATGGAATTAGAAAGTAAGACTTATTACATTATATATTGTGTGAGCCAATTTGCACAGCGGTTTGGCATATCTTTGAAGCAATCCTATGCTTATCTGAAAAGGCATAAGGGATTGGATTTTTTGTATGAATGTTATGGAGCGGAGCATCTTCTTTCTTTAGATGATGCAGTGGATGATTTGGCTGTTATTTGTCATAGGCATGGAGGGGCTTTGGTATGATAGAGTTGTATCATGGATCCAATCTGTTTATAGACAAGATTGATTTTACTAAGTGTAAGCCTTATAAGGATTTTGGGCAAGGTTTTTATCTGACGGATATTTTTCCGCAGGCAATGGAGATGGCAATCAAGCGAACTCGTATTGTTGGCTCAGGTTCTCCTGTCGTAACAAAATTCTTGTTTGACGAGAAACTGTTGATTGATGGAAGTCTGAAAGTGTTGACTTTTGATAGTCCATCAATAGAATGGGCAAAATTTATCTTAGCTAACCGTAAAAGAAGTAAGGATAAATTTATTCATGACTATGATGTTGTGGTCGGTCCCGTTGCTGATGATGGTGTCGCTTTTCAATTGGAAAGATATTTGTATGGAGGACTGACTTTAGAGCAACTTGCAAAAGAGTTGACCTACAGAAAGCTGAATCGCCAGTATTTTTTCGGTACAGAGAAGGCTATAAGTTATCTTCAGCAGATTTGATATGTGTCGTATAGATTCATTAAGAGTCTGAGTAAGAAGCAGAGAGAGGATTATATGATTATGGACGACCAGTATTTCTCTTTTGATGCTTCAAGTAAAATTTACTCGGTAAAAGATATTTTGAGGTATTAAGTTGCATATCTCATTTATTTTTTGTACCTTTGCCCTCGAAAAGGGGGAGAGGTTGCCGCAGGTGGCTGCTCCCTTGTAACATAAGTTGAACAATTAAAATAGAAAAATAAGAAACAGAAAGAATAAAACTTTAGACATATAATATAATAATATACAAGCGTTTACGATTATTTGGAGTCTCTTGAAATTTGGCGATTGATAATTGAGTCCACGTAATAGATAAAAGTGAATGCTCACGCTCATAAGGCGTGAGCTAAACTTATCTATGTGGACAGGTCACGCCAAATACCTTAGAGACTGATAAGTGAGGCTTACGCCTTTCTTATATAGTTTCGCCAACAAGGTATTTGTCTCTTCTGCATTGTTTTAGTAAGCCTGGAAGTTTGCCCAAGCATAGCAAAAATGTGACCTGCTAATTCCGATAAAGTTTACGTTCATAATCCCTTATAAGCGACGATGAAACAGGAAATCCCTTATTCATCTGCGCAGCTCTTGTATTATGCCTGGCAGTTGTCACGCAATAGGGGCGGTGCAGATGATGATAAGTTGACGGGTGTCTTGTCGGAGGCACGTGTCGATCTGAACCCCCATCAGGTGATGGCGGCTCTTTTTGCATTCCAGTCTCCTTTCTCCAAAGGTGTTATCCTTGCCGATGAGGTGGGATTGGGAAAAACGATAGAGGCTGGTATTGTTATCAGCCAGTTTTGGGCTGAACGTAAGCGTCGTATCCTCATCGTTGCTCCAGCAACCCTTCGCCGACAGTGGAGCATGGAGCTGGAGGAAAAGTTCTTTCTGGATTCTTTTATTCTCGAAAAGAAAAAGGGGATTTCTTTAGACCATCTTTCCGATGGCAAGCAAATCTATATCTGCTCTTATCAGTTTGCTTCCAGACAAGCCGAAATCTTGTCGCGCACTCATTGGGACCTGGTGGTTTATGATGAGGCTCATAAACTGCGCAATGTTTATAAGTCAACCCCTTCGATGGCTTCCCGTCTGAAATCCGCTTTTTCTGATAGTCATAAACTCCTCCTTACCGCCACTCCGCTTCAGAATAACATTGAGGAATTATATGGTCTGGTAAGTATCATCGATGACCATTACTTTGGTGACTTGAAGAGTTTCAAGGCTCAGTATTGCTATAGTAACAAAAACGATGATATTGCTTTTGGTGATCTTCGCAGGCGTCTTCGCCCCATCGTGCATCGCACGCTTCGCAAACAGGTTACGGAGTATGTAAAATATACTTCCCGTATCCCGATGGCGCAGGAATATTATCCTGCCGTTGAAGAGCAGAAACTCTATAATCAAATCAGCGAGTATCTTCGCCGTGATGATACTTACGGATTACCAACCAGTCAACGTCAGTTGATTACACTGATATTCCGCAAACTCATGTCTTCCTCGACCTTTGCCATCGGCTATACGCTCAAAACGCTTATCGACCGTTTGCAGACCAAGATTGCTCCATATTCTGCCGATAAACCGCAAGGCTGGTATGGGGAAGATGGAAAAATAGCTATGGTTGCCGAAGATATGTTGGGCGATGATTGGGATGAATGGAATGAGCAGGATGAGAACGAACAGGAAGGAGAAATCCTTACTTCCGATGAGATAGAAGGTATCAAGGATGAAATCAAGGAACTCCAACGTCTATATGATCTTGCTAATAGTATCAGTAGCAATAAAAAAGGTGATTGCCTCTTGTCGGCACTCCATACCGGCTTTCAGAAGATGGAAGAGTTGGGAGCCAACCGCAAAGCAATGATATTCACGGAAAGTACCCGTACCCAGCTCTATCTGAAACAGCTTTTAGAGGAGAATGGTTATATGGGCAAGATAGTCCTCTTCAATGGTTCCAACAATGATGAAACTTCCCGAAAGATATATAAGGCATGGAAAGAGCGGAATATAGGCACATCAGCCTTAACCCCTTCTTTGTCGGCAAACAAGCGCCAGGCTATTGTAGATTATTTCAGAGACGAAGCCGAAATCATGATTGCTACCGAGGCGGCATCCGAAGGTATCAACCTTCAGTTTTGTTCGCTTATCGTGAATTACGATTTGCCGTGGAATCCTCAAAGGGTGGAACAGCGCATAGGTAGATGCCATCGTTATGGACAGAAGAATGATGTGGTGGTGTTCAATTTCATCAATAAGGCAAATGCTGCTGATGTGCGTGTGTTCCAACTGCTTTCTGAGAAATTCCATCTCTTTGATGGTGTCTTCGGTTCCAGTGATGAGGTGCTGGGTAGCATCGAGTCGGGGGTTGACTTCGAGAAGCGGATGCTCAACATCTATCAGCAGTGCCGTACTCCTGAAGAAATCAATGCAGCCTTCGATCAGATTCAGCAAGAGATGGATGCGAGTATCAAGGCAACGATGCAAGATACGCGCAAGCAACTGCTTGAAAACTTTGATGAGGATGTGGTGGGACTGCTGAAGATTCGCCAAGGCAAGGATATGGGAAATCTGAATAAGTTCCATCGCTGGCTTTGGACGATAACCATTGCTACGCTTGGTAAGGAGAATGTAGAAGTGGTTGATGAAACCAATCTCGTCTTTCGCTTGAAGCATAATCCTTATCCTGATGTGGCAGCAGAATGTGGCATGTATCAGATAACGACGCTCCAATCGCAATACATCAATTATCGTTTGTCGCATCCTTTGGCTCAAAAGGTCATTGCTTTGTGTAAGCAGGATATACAAAGCCAGCAGAATCTCCTCTTCGATTATAGCCGATATCGTTATAAGGTGGCAGATATAGAACAATGTGCTTATGAAAGTGGATGGCTTCAGGCTCATCTTGTTTCTTTTATATCCGAAGGACAACAGGAACAGCACATTGTGCTGACGGCACTTGCGGAAGATGGAACGGCTTTGGGTCAGGAGTTTGCTGAAAAACTATTGAATGTTCCAACGATAAGTACTGGAAATGTTCGTGTGCAGGAGGAAGCAAGCCGGAAGTTAGCATTCCTGTATGATAACCGGCGAGCAGCCTTGACCGTTCAGATAGAAGAACGAAACAAGGCTTTGCTTGATGCCGAAATTCAGCATATCGAGAAATGGGCAGAAGATCAGCAGCTCACTTTGGAGAATGAACTGAAAGACATCAAGGCTAAAATCAAGGAGAAGAAAAGATTGTTGAGTCGTTTGGAGAATGCACAGCAAACATTGACCCTGGAAAAGGATTTGAATACCCTTACTCGTCAGCAGAAGCGTAAGCGAGCCGAAATCTTTGAACTTGAAGATGAGATAGAGGAGAAGCGAGACGGAATGATAGACAAAGTGAAGGCATTTATCCAGCAGCATATTACGGAAGAAGAACTCTTCTGCGTGCATTGGACTTTAAAGAAATGAAACGGAATCAAAGCAAAAATAATATAACTAAGAAATAAACAATGACACAATACGAACAGAAATTTAGAGATATACTTGCAGAAATACTGCAACTCGACCAAGCCGAACTCGACTTTGGTATATATCGCATTATGAATCAGAAGCGTAAGGATATCGAGGCGTTCTTGAACAATCGCCTTGTTCCTGAAGTTACAAAGATTTTGAAGGCTCAAACTGCTGCAGGAACTGATATTTCTGCCATGGAGAATGAGGTGTTTTCTCATTTGGCTAAATTCTTTAGCCGTTATTATGAGGGTGGCGATTTTATCTCTAAACGTCGCTATAAGGACGATGCCTATGCCATTCCTTATAGCGGTGAGGAAGTGAAGTTGTATTGGGCAAATGCCGACCAGTATTACATCAAGACTTCTGAGTATTTCAAGAATTACTCGTTCGTGTTGCCGACCAGCCGTCGTAAGGTACACTTTGTTCTTCGTGATGCGGATACAGAGCAGAACAACAACAAGGCAGCCAACAATATGGAGCGCCGTTTCCAACTTTGTGAAGAGGACTGTATCGCAGAGGAAGATGGTGAGCTAAACATCTTCTTTACTTATGAGCTGATGCCGAAGACTACCAAGCAGGATGCACTTATCAAGGATGCTGAGGCTAAGATTGTTTCTTCGTTTGCAGAAGAAAAATATGCCGACTTTGCAGAGTTGGTCAATGAAAAGGTGCC
The DNA here is from genome assembly GCF_050313615.1 of Prevotella sp. SGI.167. Classification (NCBI taxonomy): domain Bacteria; kingdom Pseudomonadati; phylum Bacteroidota; class Bacteroidia; order Bacteroidales; family Prevotellaceae; genus Prevotella; species Prevotella sp. SGI.167. The sequence continues at coordinate 126,084 of NZ_JBNPLT010000008.1, forward strand.
AACAGAAAAGAATAAGGAACGCACTTTGCTGATGAAGCATCTGCAAGACTATACGGCAAAGAACAATTTTGATTATTTCATCCACAAAGACTTGGGCGGTTTCCTTCGTAGAGAACTTGATTTCTATATCAAAAACGAGGTGATGTTTTTGGATGATTTGGATGCCATTCATATCATGGAGCATTTGGCACAAGTGAAAGCCATCAAGTTGGTAGGAGAGAAGATTATCACCTTCCTTGCCCAGCTCGAAGACTTCCAAAAGAAGTTGTGGCTCAAGAAAAAGTTTGTAGTCGGTTGTGATTATTGTATCACGCTCGACCGCATTCCTCGTACCCTTTATTCTGAGATTATAGCCAATGATGCCCAAAGACAAGAATGGGTTCGCCTCTTTGCCATTGATGAAATCAAAGGGGATATGATGACCGAGGGCTATAGTGAGCCATTAACAGAAAAGTTCCTGGAAGACAATCCTTTCCTTGTGCTTGACACCAAGTTCTTTAGTGCCGAGTTCAAGCATAAACTCGTGGGAAGTATGGAGAAAGTGGATGAGGAGTGTAATGGATTGCTGATTAATAGTGAGAACTTCCAGGCTTTGGAGCTGTTGCAGGAAAAGTATAGAAAAGGAATTAATTGCTTCTATTTTGATCCTCCTTACAATGCACCTTCAAGCCTAATTTGTTACAAGAATAATTATAAAGATTCTTCTTGGATTTCAATGATGGATAGTAGATTAGAATTAAGTAAAGAACTACGTGGAAACAGAGCATCTTATTCTATTGCAATAGATAAATGGGAGCACAATAATCTGTATGATTTATGCAAGCAAAAATTTGCTGATTCCGATGTTGTTGACGTTGCAGTTGAACATAACAAGAAAGGAACTATGGGGGATCATTTCTCTTACTCAAACGAATATGCAATCTTTGTTGTTTCTAATAACATAAAGTATCTCAACGAAAAGATACGTGATAGAAAAGATTGGGAATATTCAAATTTGAGAAACTGGGGAGGTGAATCTTTGCGTGGAGATGCAGCAAATTGCTTCTATCCAATATATATTGAAGAAAATGAAATTATAGGTTTTGGAAAAGTTTGTGAAAATACATACCATCCAAAGGCAAATGAATTCGTAACAGGGCTTGTCAAAGTTTATGTTAGTGCCAAAGAGAAACCGCAGATAATAAATGCGGATGAGAGAGAAATAATGGCGATATATCCAATTGACAATGATGGCGTTGAACGAAAGTGGAGATATGCTTTTCAAACAATAGAACAACTTTTGCCATATTTGCAAATTAATTTGCCAACAAACAGCAGTAACAGTTATCAAATATTTATGCCAAAACGTAGTGATAAATACAAAACTATGTGGTATGATTCTAAATACAATGCAGGAGATAATGGAACAACTGTCTTGACAAATATGGGATTGGGCAATGCATTTACTTATCCGAAATCCGTTTATCTTGTAAAAGATTGTATTTCTGCTATTTCTAACGAAGGAGATGTTGTTATGGATATATTTGCGGGTTCTGGTACAACAGGACACAGTATCCTCATGTTAAATAGAGAGGCAAAGGCATATCAGAAGTTGCGTAAATGCATACTTGTAGAAATGGGATTGTACTTTAATACGGCGACCAAGCCTCGCATCGAAAAAGTAATCTATTCCGAGGATTGGAAGGATGGCAAGCCTGTTTCCCGTAAAGGCATTTCTCAATGCGTCAAGTACATCCGTCTGGAGCAATACGAGGATACCCTAAATAATTTGCAGCCAAAGAACCAGCGACTCGACTTCGATAACGAGAATGGCAAGGGCGATTTTGAGGAAACCTATTTCCTCCGTTATATGCTCGATACAGAAACCAAGGGAGATCTCTTCAACCTGGAATGGTTTAAGAATCCGTTTGCCATGTCTATCAAGACAACCAAGGATAATGAGTTGGTAGATACCCATGTTGATATGGTGGAAACCTTCAACTATCTTATCGGTCTGAATGTAGAGACGCTCCGTTATCCTAAGGATGGCTACTGTGTGGTGGAAGGAACTACTCATATCGGCAATGAGCGAACTCTCGTGATTTGGAGAAACTGCAACAAGGTGAGCAACGAAGACTTGAATGAATTCTTCCGTAAGCAAGCCTACTGCACCACAGACTCAGAGTTCGATAAGATTTATGTAAATGGTGATAATACATTACCGAATATCAAGACGGATGAGGAGCATTGGAAAGTAGTACTCATTGAGGAAGAATTTAAGAAAAGAATGTTTGAATAGGTCTTATTATGGCTAAGAAAATACAGAAGAAAGGAAAACTGCAGCAGGCACTGGTCCTGTTTCATTATATCTTGCAGCTGTTTGGCTGTAAGGACTTGGAGGCTTTGTCTCGTGACCTCAAGGATCCAGCATTCGAAGGATTGAATGATGACCACGAGTCAAAACTCTATCATGAGCTTTGTCATAAGCTCTATGCAACAGGTCCTTTGTCCATAGAACAGTTGTACTTTTACGACCAGCATATCGTGAAGTTTACTGATGAGATTAACGAGAAGCGAAGTGAACCTATCAAGTGGAAGTACTTCCAGTATCTATCCCTCTTGTTCACGGAAATCTATCTCGACCAGTATTTCAGTAATCCGCAGGCACTTTGCGACAACCTGAATCGTTTTCTGCATGATGACTTCAATCATCGTGCAGAGACTTGGCATGAGTTACCCGACTTTACGGTTGATGACTTGAATAAGTTGGCTTATTGGAATGCTACCGGTTCGGGCAAGACTCTGCTGATGCATGTCAACATTAAGCAATATCAGGAGTATGCCAGGATTCATCATGCCAAAAAACTCAACCGCATCATCGTATTGACTCCGAATGAAGGATTGAGCCGTCAGCATTATGAAGAGTTGAAGGCTTCTAATATGGATGTTGCTATGTTCAGCAAGCAAGGTGTTGGTGGTTTATTTCAAGGCAAGGCTGTAGAAATCATCGACATCAATAAATTGGCAGATAAGGATGGAGATAAAACGGTAGCAGTTGAGGCTTTCGAGGGCAACAACCTGGTATTGGTAGATGAAGGTCACAAAGGTTCCAGTGGCGATGTCTGGATGGGGTATCGCCAGAAGTTGACCGAGGAAGGCTTCTCCTTTGAGTATTCCGCTACCTTTGGTCAAGCCATTTCTGCAAAGAGTAATGCCAAAGACCGGAAGGCGATGTTCGACCAATATGGTAAGGCAACACTTTTTGATTATTCCTATCGTTATTTCTATGCCGATGGATATGGCAAGGATTACCGTATCATGAATATGAACGACTGGAATGATGATGATCTGCTCAATATGTATCTTACGGCATATTTGCTATGTCTTTATGAACAGACTAAAATCTATCAGAGTGATATGCGGATTCATAACAGGTTTCTGGTGGAGAAGCCTTTGGGAATATTTGTGGGAAGTAGCGTAAAGGCTGTGAGCAAGGATAATAAGAATCAGGTATCGGATGTAACTCAGATACTCTTGTTCTTGCAGGATTTTATCCGGAATCGTACAGAGTTTTCAGGTTATATCCGTCGTTTGCTCAGTTCGGAAGATGGATTGAAAACAAAGAATGGTTATTCTGTATTTGGCAACTCTTTCCTGGCGCTTAAAGGTGGTTATCTCGTAGAAGATGACAAACAGAAGTTTGCCGAGAACATCTACGATGCTATCCTGCGGAATCTTTTCCACTCCAATATCCATGGTGCCCAACTTCATATCGATCTTCAAAAAGGAGGTTTTGAGGAGATTGGTTTGAGAGTAGGAAGTGCTAAGGAATATTTCGGAGTCATCAATGTGGGCGATGGTAAGGAATTGCTGAAACTCTTGCAGGATAAAGGATTCCTTTGCGAAACGAAAGCATTCGGAACTTCCAGCCTCTTCAATAATATCAATTCTCAAGATTCAACCGTTAACATCCTGATTGGATCCAAGAAGTTTACTGAGGGATGGAGCAGTTGGCGAGTTTCCGTGATGGGTCTGATGAATGTGGGACGCAGCGAAGGTTCTGAGATTATTCAGCTTTTTGGTCGTGGTGTTCGTCTGAAGGGATACAGATATTCCCTGAAGCGAAGCAAGATGCTGGATGCCTGCTATCAGGACGAGATGATTCCAAAGAATTTGTCAACCATAGAGACTCTGAATATCTTTGGCGTGCGGGCTGATTATATGGAAGCCTTCAAGGCATATTTGGAGGATGAAGGTTTGCCAACCAATGAGATAGACTATGAGAAGATTGTTATCAAAACCATTAAGTCAGTTGATTTAGACGCTCTTCATCTTTCATTGCCGAAAGTCGTGGATGGCTATAACTTCAAGAAGTCTGCCGTGGTGGAACCTGCCGATGAAAGCCTGATGAAAAAGGTGAATGTAAAACTGGACAAATATCCAAAGGTGGATTTGTTGAGAAGCAAGAATGTTCAAACTGCTAATGCTGCAAGTCGCTATATAGGTATTTTGGGACAGGAGCATCTGAATTGGATAGACTGGACGGAAGTGTTCTTTGCCTTGCAGGGTATGAAGGCAGAGCGAGGTTGGTATAATCTGGAATTGCGATTAGAAGACTTGAAGTATCTGATGGCAAATCCTTCCTGGTACGAATTGTCAATTCCTGAAGACCGTTTGAACTTTCATGATTTCGGAAAGAATGTGGAGTTGTGGCAGGATGTTACAATCAGTCTGCTCCGTGGCTATATGGATATGGCTTACAAGAAGGCTAAGTCGAAGGAAGAGCAAAAGCATCTGAAGGAGACGCGCGTTACCTATTATAATATAGGTATGCCTGATGAATATGAAATAGAGGTTCGTAACGACCTGCTTAATGTGGTGGATCATTTGAAAACATTGCAGGCGCAGGTGGAGGCCAATGAATTTGGTAAAGACTTAGTTCTTGATCCTCCTTATTTCAAGGCTTTGAATGTGGAGGAACATCTGTATAAGCCTTTGGTTTTCCTTGCAGAGAAAGATGTCCATGGTAATCGTCCTTATGTGGATGTTGTAACTGGTGAGCCAAAGTTGAAGGTGTCTCCTGTGGCATTAAACTTGGGAGAACAGAACTTTGTTACTTCTTTCCGTGAATATTGTAAGGCTCATCAAGACGATGTGCTGGCTGGTAAGCAGGTTTATCTGCTTCGCAATGAGAGTAAGAGGGGGTTGGGTTTCTTTGATGCAAACAACTTCTATCCTGATTTTATCTTATGGATATTGGATGGAGAGAAGCAATATATCACCTTCATCGACCCGAAAGGTATTCGCAATCTTAAAGGATTGGAGGATGATAAGATTCAACTCTTCAAGTATTTACAGACAGAAGTGGCTTCTCAGTTGGGCAACGTTCATCTGATGTTGAACAGTTTCATTATCAGCAATACGCCAATGGAGCAGGTTGAGTTTTGGTTGAAGAATCCATTTGAAAAAGGTGAATTCCAAAAGAATCATGTGCTGTTTAAGGATGATAAAGGCTATCTGGAAACGATGGTTGATATGATTTTGCAGTATATGTAGGAAAAAGTTTTTCTATTTTATTGTCACCTATTGCCACGCCTAGCTTGGGTTTATAACCACCATACTGCCATATCATTCACCGAACGGGTATCAAGACATGGTCAAGGGGATATACGCCACCTGTTCATCGTGGCATATAGACCCTTGTCACAGATTTACACAGATATTTACCTTATAACATAAAATATGTGGGTTCCTAACTTTTTCCGTAACTTTTCCCAGAAATCCCTTGCAGATATGAAAATAAAGTCGTAACTTTGCGGCATGGATATTTAAAACAGATGATTATGAAGCAGGTAGAAGAAAGATATATCAGTTTGCTGACCGACTTCGGTTTCAAGCGAATTTTCGGAACAGCAATGAACAAGGATTTGCTAATTTGCTTCCTCAACAGCTTGTTTAATGGCAGACAGGTTGTGAAGGACGTATCGTATCTGAATCCAGAGCACGTAGGAGATGTCTATACCGACCGCAGAGCCATCTTTGATGTATATTGCGAGGGCGAAAACGGCGAGAAGTTCATCGTAGAAATGCAGAATGCCTACCAGGCGCATTTCAAGGACCGTTCCCTCTTCTACTCAACCTTCCCTATCCGTGAACAGGCACCAAAGGGGAATGACTGGGATTTCAAGCTCAATCATGTCTATACTGTTGCACTGCTTAACTTCAGCATGAACGAGGATGCATTCGACAAGGAGAAAATCCGCCATCATGTGCAGTTGTGCGATACTGCTACCCATAAGATTTTCTACGATAAGCTGGAGTTTATCTATGTAGAGATAGCCAAGTTCAACAAAACGCTGGAACAACTGGATACGCTCTACGAGAAGTGGCTTTATGCACTGAAGAACCTCTACAAGCTTACCCAGCGCCCTAAAGAACTGTGCGATAAAGTCTTCGACCGCCTTTTTGAGGAAGCCGAGATAGCCAAGTTTACTCCGCAGGAAATGAGGGAGTATGAAGCTAGTAAGAAGGCATATCGGGATATCAAGAATTCTATTGATACGGCAAAACAAGAAGGGCTTGCTGAAGGTTTAGAAATAGGCATGGAAAAGGGCATGAAGGAAGGTATGGAAAAAGGTAGAGCAGAAGGCAAACATGAGGCAAACACAGAAACAGCACAACGGTTGCTGGCAATGGGACTTTCTGCCGAACAGGTTGCCAAAGCTACCCAGCTGTCTTTGGAAATCATTAAGAATCTGAGCAATTCATAAAAAAACAGAAAGCGGAGATGTAGATTACGAATGTCACCATATAATCAAGGATCTATACGCCACCTTTTCATCGTGGCATATAGACCCTTGTCGTTTCCCGTGAAGTGCGGGTGAATATACTTCTTTTACTTCTGCTTTCGCAAAAGAAAAAGGAAGAATAAATGCAAGTATTGCTAACAGCAACCGATTTTTTGTTGTCAAATAATTTACCATATCATTCATTTTTTTTTATCGTAAAGGTAAGCATCTGTCTCCAATTACAAGACAGGTATCCACCATAAAGCTAATTCATCCATTCTAACCGAAACTCACTCCAGGAAATACAAGAGGTTTGTCAGGAAGATAAATATGGATGCCAACAGCAAAAAGAAATAAAAGCGTTCTCTCTTGATGAAGTCACGAAAGCTATAGCGAGCCTTCCAATGATTCTCAAGATACATCCTATACTCATGTATCATGGCATATCCGAAGATAATACATAATATGAGTACAAACACCCCGATAATGATCAGGGCAAATTCTATCCTTGGTATAGTTTCTATTATTTCTTTCATGGCACAAAGATAGTGTTTTTCATCAAAAAAAGGTGGCGCATTCCCCTGTCAAAGTGTCTACTTCCTATGTTTTAGGTGTCTACTTCGTAGGAAGTAGACACCCATTTTAACGATTTATTCCCTTTTATTATGCGCAATACTGCGTTAAATTAATATTTAATCGTCTGTAAATCAATAACTTATATTAAGAAATG